>DATLGG010000123.1:0-19116 GCA_035540615.1 Actinomycetota bacterium
GGCGCGTGGTCCGAGCGGGGCCTCGACCGGAGCCCTGATCACCGACCCGAAGGATCTCGCCGAGGTCGAGGAAGAGCCGACGCCCGCTGAGGAGCCCAAGCCGGCCGAAGAGCCGACGCCCGCTGAGGAGCCGATGCCGGCGCAGTCACCGTCCGTCGAGGTCGACCAGCCTCCGGCCGGTGAGCCTGCCGGGGGCGAGGCCGCTGAGGGCGACGCCGCCGAGCAGGAACAGCCGGAGCGGGAGCCGGGCGAAGCCCCGGCCCCCGGGTCCGAAGGTGAGGGTGCCGCCGAGGCCGCCGGGACCGGCGAGGCGGCTGAGGGCGACGCCGCCGAGCAGCAGCAGCCCGAGGGAGGTGGCTCCTGATGCTGATGCCGAAGAAGGTCAAGCACCGCAAGCAGCACCGCGGGCGCATGCGCGGCAAGGCGAAGGGTGGCACCGAGATCCACTTCGGTGACTACGCGCTCGTCGCGATGGAGCCGGGCTGGATCACGAACCGGCAGATCGAGGCCGCCCGTGTCGCGATGACGAGGCACATCCGTCGCGGCGGGAAGGTCTGGATCAACATCTTCCCCGACAAGCCGGTGACCAAGAAGCCGGCCGAGACGCGGATGGGCTCCGGGAAGGGCAACCCCGAGGAGTGGGTCGCGGTCGTCAAGCCCGGCCGCGTCATGTTCGAGCTCGCGGGCGTGTCCGAGCCCGTCGCCCGAGAGGCGATGATGCGCGCCGCGCACAAGCTCGCCGTTCGCTGCAAGTTCGCGACGCGCATGGGAGGTGCGGCGTGACGCGGCCGTCCGAGCTCCGCGAGCTCTCCGACCAGGAGCTGCTCGACCGCCTCGAGTCGGGGAAGGAGGAGCTGTTCAACCTCCGCTTCCAGCTCGCCACCGGCCAGCTCGACAACCCGATGCGGATCAAGCAGGTCCGTCACGAGGTCGCGCGGCTGCTCACGATCATGCGCGAGCGCCAGATCGAGGCGGCCGAAGGCGGGCTCGAGGAGCAGGAGGAGGTCTCGTGAGCGAGCGCGGCGAGCGCAAGACCCGGGTCGGCGTCGTCGTCTCCGACGCGATGGACAAGACCATCGTCGTGCGCGTCGACTCCCAGAAGACGCACTCCCTCTACGGGAAGACGATGCGTCGGTCCGCCCGGCTCAAGGCGCACGACGAGGCGAACGACGCGCGGGTCGGGGATACCGTGCGGGTGATGGAGACGCGGCCGCTGTCGAAGACGAAGCGGTGGCGCATGGTCGAGGTCGTCGAGCGGGCGAAGTAGGAGCGAGACGTGATCCAGCAGGAGTCGCGGGCGAAGGTCGCCGACAACACCGGGGCGAAGGAGGTCCTCTGCATCCGGGTGCTCGGCGGGTCGGCCCGCCGGTACGCGAGCGTCGGCGACATCATCGTCGGGACCGTGAAGGACGCGCTTCCCGGCGCGCCGGTGAAGAAGGGTGAGATCGTCCGCGCCGTCGTCGTGCGGACGGCGAAGGAGAAGCGCCGCACCGACGGCTCCTACATCAAGTTCGACGACAACGCGGTCGTCCTGATCAACGAGCAGAACAACCCTCGGGGGACCCGGATCTTCGGACCGGTCGCCCGGGAGCTGAGGGAGAAGCGGTTCATGAAGATCATCTCGCTGGCGCCGGAGGTGCTGTAGCCGTGCCGGGTGTTCACATCAAGCGTGACGACGAGGTCCAGGTGATCCACGGCAAGGACCGCGGGACGCGCGGGCGCGTCGTGCGGGTCATGCCGCGCGAGGGCCGCCTGATGGTCGAGGGTGTCGCCCGCGCGAAGAAGCACACGCGCACCGGCGGCCGCCGCTCGAAGAGCGGCCAGCAGCTCCAGCAGGGGGGGATCCTCGACGTCGAGCTCTTCGTCGACATCTCGAACGTCCAAGTGGTCTGCAAGACCTGTGGTCAGGCGACGCGGGTCGGGCACCGGTTCGAGGACGGCAAGAAGATCCGCGTGTGCCGGAAGTGCGAGGCGGACCTGTGAGCGCCGCGACGATCCCGCCCCGTCTGCGCACCCGCTACCGGGAGGAGCTCCGGCCGCAGCTCCAGCAGGAGCTCGGCCTGCGCAACGTCATGCAGGTCCCCGGGCTCGAGAAGATCGTGATCAACATGGGGGTCGGCGAGGCCTCGAAGGACGCGAAGGTGCTCGACGGCGCGGTCGCCGACATGACGACGATCGCGGGGCAGAAGCCGGTCGTGACCCGTGCCCGCCGCTCGGTGGCGGGCTTCAAGATCCGCGAGGGCATGCCGATCGGCGTCAAGGTCACCCTCCGGGGCGCGCGGATGTGGGAGTTCCTCGACCGGCTCCTGTCGGTCGCCCTCCCGCGGATCCGGGACTTCCGCGGACTCGACCCGCGCGGGTTCGACGGACGGGGCAACTACACGATGGGCGTGACGGAGCAGCTGATCTTCCCCGAGATCGACTACGACAAGATCGACCGGGTGCGCGGGATGGACATCACGGTCGTGACGACGGCGAAGGATGACGACGAGGGACGTGCCCTCCTGCGGGCGCTGGGGTTCCCGTTCCGGGACATGGCCGGCGCGCGGGACGGGGGATAGGTGAGGTAGATGGCGAAGAAGGGACTGATCGCGAAGGCGAACCGGCGACCGAAGTTCCGCGTGCGCGGATACACGCGCTGCCAGCGGTGCGGACGCTCGCGTGCGGTGTTCCGCCGGTTCATGCTCTGTCGGCTCTGCTTCCGGGAGCTCGCGCACGCGGGCGAGATCCCGGGCGTGACGAAGGCCTCGTGGTGATGCAGCGATGACGATGACCGACCCGATCGCCGACATGTTGACCCGGATCCGCAACGGGAGCATCGCCTACAAGGACGAGGTCCAGGTCCCGGCGTCGCGGCTGAAGGAAGAGATCGCCGCGTTGCTCGCGCGCGAGGGGTACGTGCGCGGCTACCGCGTCGAGGGTGAGGCGCCGAAGCGCAACCTCGTGATCGAGATGAAGTACGGAGCCGACCGGGAGCGCACCATCAGCGGCCTGAAGCGTGTGTCGCGGCCGGGACGCCGGGTGTACGTCGACCGGGCCCACCTCCCGCGGGTCCTCGGCGGCCTCGGCGTCGCGGTCCTCTCCACGTCCCAGGGTGTGCTGACGGACCGCCAGGCCGCGCGACGGGGCGTCGGCGGCGAAGTGCTGTGCCACGTCTGGTGAGGATGAGATGAGCAGGATCGGCAAGGAACCCATCACGATCCCCGACGGCGTGACCGTCGCGGTCGAGGGCGACCGTGTGACGGTGACCGGCCCGAAGGGGACGCTGCACCAGGCGATCAGCCCGGACATGCAGGTCACGGTCGAGGACGGGACCGCCACCGTGCGGCGTCCCACGGACGAGCGTCAGCACCGCGCGCTCCACGGCCTCACACGGACGCTGGTGGCCAACATGATCGAGGGCGTGACGAAGGGGTTCGAGAAGGCGCTCGAGATCCAGGGCGTCGGGTACCGCGCCGCCCTCCAGGGACGCGATCTCGAGCTCCAGCTCGGGTTCTCGCATCCGGTCCACGTCGCGGCCCCCGACGGGATCGAGTTCGAGGTTCCGGCGCCGACCAGGATCGTCGTGCGCGGGATCGACAAGCAGCTCGTGGGTGCCGTCGCGGCGGACATCCGCAAGATCCGGAAGCCGGAGCCGTACAAGGGCAAGGGCGTCCGCTACGAAGGGGAGTACGTCCGGAAGAAGGCCGGCAAGGCCGCGAAGGGGGTCGGATGAACGCCGCGAAGAAGCGCGCCGACCGCGTTCGGCGCCACCGCCGGGTTCGGAAGAAGATCTGGGGATCCGCCGAGCGGCCGCGGCTCGCCGTGTTCCGCTCGAACCGCCACATCTACGCGCAGCTCGTCGACGATGCCGCGGGTCGCACCCTGGCGGCCGCCTCCTCGCTCGAGGCTGACGGCCGCTCGGACGGCGGCAAGCGTGCCGCCGCGAAGCAGGTGGGGTCGCTGCTCGCGCAGCGCGCGCGTGAGGCCGGGATCGAACGGGCGGTCTTCGACCGCGGCGGGTTCCTCTTCCACGGCCGCGTGAAGGAGCTCGCGGATGCGGCTCGCGAAGGAGGCTTGACGATTTGAGGCGCTACGACGCAGGAGAGCAGAAGAGTCCCTACGAGGAGCGGGTGGTCTCGATCAACCGCGTGGCGAAGGTCGTGAAGGGTGGACGCCGCTTCTCGTTCGCGGCCCTCGTCGTGGTCGGCGACGCCGCCGGCCGGGTCGGGATCGGCTACGGGAAGGCGAAGGAGGTCCCCGCGGCCATCCAGAAGGGCGTCGAGGACGCCAAGCGCTCGATGTTCGAGGTTCCGATGATGGGAGCCACGATCCCGCATCAGGTGGTCGGGGAGGACGGCGCCGGCGTCGTCTTGCTCAAGCCGGCCGCTCCCGGTACGGGCGTGATCGCCGGCGGGCCCGTTCGCGCCGTCGTGGAGTGCGCCGGGATCAAGGACATCCTGTCGAAGTCCCTCGGGTCGGACAACCCGATCAACATCGTGCACGCGACGGTCACCGGCCTGCGGTCGCTGCGGCGGCCGGAGGAGATCGCGAAGCTCCGCGACCGCGAGCTCCACGAGGTCGCGCCGAGGCCGATGCTCGAGGCGATGGCGCAGGCGCGGCAGCGGATGACCGAGAAGCGCTCCGAGGCCGGGCTCGAGGGAGGCGGCGATGGCGAGGCTTAGGATCACCCAGATCCGCAGCGGCGTCGGCAGGCCCGAACCGCAGAAGCGGACGCTCCGCGCGCTGGGGCTGAAGCGGTTGCGCCACGCGGTCGTCCAAGAGGACCGGCCGGAGATCCGCGGCATGATCGCCCGCGTCGGGCACCTCGTCCAGGTCGAGGAGGTGGACGCGTGAAGCTGCATCACCTGCGCCCCGCGCCGGGCGCGAAGCGAAAGAAGAAGCGGGTCGGCCGCGGCATCGCCGCCGGCCAGGGGAAGACGGCCGGACGGGGAACGAAGGGCTACCTCGCGCGCAATCAGAAGCGCCACGGGTACGAGGGCGGTCAGATGCCGCTCGCCCGACGGGTTCCCAAGGAGCCGGGCTTCACCCCGCGGAACCGCGAGGAGTGGGCGGTGGTCAACCTCAAGCGGCTGTCGTCACGCTTCGAGGAGGGGGCGACCGTCACGCCGGAGGCCATGGCCGAGGCGGGGCTCGTCCGCAAGCGCCGCCCGGTGAAGGTGCTCGGCTACGGCGACCTCGACCGGGCCCTCACGGTGCAGGCGCACGGGTTCTCCGACACGGCTCGGCAGAAGATCGAACAGGCAGGGGGCAGCGTCCAGGTCCTCTGACCGTGGGCTAGACTAAGCGTCCGCCGCCGGCTCCCGGCGGGGGAGGAGGAGCAGGAGCGGTGCTTCGAGCGTTCGTCAACGCGTTCAAGATCCCGGATCTTCGCAAGAAGATCTTCTTCACGATCGCGATCATCGCCGTGTACCGGATCGGGTCGCACCTCCCGATCCCGAACGTCGACTTCAACCGGCTGGCCCAGGAGGTCGAGCAGCAGGCGAGCACCGGCGTCCTCGGCTTCATCAACCTCTTCTCGGGAGGAGCCCTCCAGCGCCTCGCGCTGTTCGCGCTCGGGATCATGCCGTACATCACCAGCTCGATCATCATGCAGCTCCTCACCGTCGTGATCCCGAAGCTCGAGCAGTGGCAGAAGCAGGGTGAGATCGGGACGAAGAAGATCACCCAGTGGACCCGCTACATGACGGTAACGCTGGCCCTCCTCCAGTCGACGGGTCTGATCTTCCTGTTCAACAACCAGTTCCCCGGCTCGATCCGGCAGTTCACCCCATCCCGCGTGGCGTTCATGATCCTCACGCTCACCGCCGGGACGGCGCTGATCATGTGGCTGGGTGAGCTCATCACGCAGCGCGGGATCGGCAACGGGATGTCGATCCTGATCTTCACGAGCATCATCTCGACGCTGCCGTCGGAAGGAGCGAGCATCCTCGCGCAGGGCGGGAACCTGGCGTTCGCGATCATCGTCGCGCTCGGCCTCTCGATCATCGTGGCCGTGGTCTTCATGGAGCAGGGACAGCGGCGGATCCCGGTGCAGTACGCGAAGCGCGTCGTGGGGCGGCGGATGACCTCCGGCGGAAGCACGTACATCCCCCTGAAGGTCAACCAGGCCGGCGTCATCCCGATCATCTTCGCGTCGTCGGTGATGTACTTCCCGACGCTGATCGCCTCCGCCGTCGGGGGCGGGTTCCAGAACTTCGTCGACCGCTACCTCGCGAACCAGGGGAGCCTCGTCTACATCGGGATCTTCGGGCTCCTGGTCGTCTTCTTCGCGTACTTCTACACGGCGATCTCGTTCAACCCGACCGACACCGCCGACAACATCCGCAAGTACGGCGGGTTCATCCCCGGGATCCGGCCCGGGAAGCCGACGTCGGAGTACCTCGAGCGGGTGCTTTCCCGGATCACGCTGCCGGGCGCGCTCTTCCTCGCGACGATCGCGCTCATCCCGTCGATCGTCTTCGCGTTCTGGCTCCTGCGGCCGGATCAGTTCCCCTTCGGGGGAGCCTCGATCCTCATCGTGGTCGGTGTCGCGCTCGAGACGATGAAGCAGCTCGAGTCCCAGCTCACGATGCGGCACTACGAGGGCTTCCTGAGGTAGCCGATGCGCATCGTGCTGCTGGGTCCGCCGGGAGCGGGGAAGGGGACGCAGGCTCACCGTCTGGCCGACTACCACGACAGCCGGCTGATCGCGACCGGTGACATGTTCCGCCGGCACGTCCGGGAGCAGACACCGCTCGGCCTCAAGGCGAAGTCGTACATGGACGCGGGCGAGCTCGTGCCCGACGACGTGGTGATCGGGATGCTCCTCGAGGAGCTTGGGAAGGCGGCCAACGGCTTCGTGCTCGACGGCTTCCCTCGGACGATCCCCCAGGCGCAGGCGCTCGAGGAAGCGCTCGCCGCCGTCGGACGCCCGCTCCAGGCGGTGCTGAAGTTCAAGATCCCCGACGGGACCGCGATCGCCCGGCTCGCGGGTCGCCGCACCTGCTCGCGGTGCGAGCGGACGTTCAACGTCGAGCTGAAGCCGCCGAAGGTCCGCGACATCTGCGACGCGTGCGGTGGGAGGCTCGTCCAGCGCGATGACGACCGGGAAGAGACGGTTCGGCACCGTCTCGAGGTCTACCACCGCGACACCGAGCCGCTCGAGCTCTTCTATTGGGAGCGGGGTCTGCTGCGCGAGGTGGATGCCGTCGGAGAGGTCGAGGACGTCACCCACCGCGCCATCGCGGTGCTCGACGACGTCGGCGACGAGTGATCATCCGCAAGTCCCCGCAGGAGATCGACCGGATGCGCCGGGCCGGGCGCATCGTCGCCGACACGATCCTGCGGGTCCTCGACCACGTCCGCCCGGGCGTGACGACGGGGGACCTCGACCGCATCGCCGAGGAGCAGATCCGCGCGGCCGGGGCCGTTCCGTCCTTCAAGGGGTACCGCGGCTTCCCCGCCTCGCTCTGCACCTCGGTGAACGAGGAGGTCGTCCACGGCATCCCGGGCACTCGCGTGCTGGAGGAAGGCGACCTCTTCTCGATCGACTGCGGCGCGATCTGGGAGGGGTACCACGGCGACTCCGCCGTCTCGGTCTTCGTGGGTGAGCCGCCCACCGCCGAAGCGGAGAAGCTCGTCCGGGTGACGAGCGACGCCCTCGATGCCGGGATCGCCGAGCTCCGCCCGGGCAAGCGGCTCTCCGACGTCGGCCACGCGGTGCAGCAGATCGTCGAGGGAGCCGGGTTCTCCGTCGTGCGCGAATACGTCGGGCACGGGATCGGCCAGAGCCTCCACGAGGACCCACCGATCCCCAACTTCGGCGAGCCGGGCCGAGGGCCGAAGATCGCGCCGGGGCTCGTCGTCGCGATCGAGCCGATGGTGAACCTCGGCGGCTGGGAGACACGCGTCCTCGCGGACCGCTGGACCGTGGTGACCGCCGACGGCAGCCTCTCCGCGCACTTCGAGCACACGATCGCCGTCACCGAAGACGGTCCGGAGGTCCTGACGGCACGCAGCTGAGGGCGGTGGCGGACGAACCGCCGCCTGCTGCGGCATCCCCTTCGCCCGGTCGGCAGGAGCGATGCCCTCCGGCCGCGAAGGAACCGGCGATGACGCTCATCCGACGCTTCCTCGTCCTCGTCCTCGCCGCTGGTCTCCTCGCAATGCCCGGGCAGGCGTCCGCGTACCCACGACCCGGCCGGACCACGCTCATCTCCACGGGCGCGACCGGCGCCCAGGATTGGTCCTGGCTACCGGACATCAGCCACGACGGCCGCTTCATCGTGTACGAGAGCGACTCCGCCGGCCTCGTACCCGGAGACACGAACGGCGCGACCGACGTCTTCTGGCACGACCGGGCCACGGGCGAGACCCGTCGGGCGAGCGTCGCCGCGGACGGGGGTCAGGTCCGTCAGGGGGGGAACCGGCCGGCGGTGAGCGACGACGGGAGGTACGTCGGCTTCTACAGCTACGCGGCGGACCTCATCCCCGGCGATACGAACCCGTGGGCCGACTGCTTCCTGAAGGACATGTGGACCGGCGCGGTCGAGCTCGTCTCGGTGGCGCACGACGGGGGCTGGACGGACGGCGGCTGCTTCTCCATCCAGATGGATTCCACCGGCCGCTCCATCGTGTTCGAGAGCTACGGCACGAACATCGTTCCCGGCGACACGAACGGTGCCGCGGACATCTTCGTGCGGGACCGGGAGAAGGGGGAGACGCGGCGGGTGTCCGTCGCCAGCGACGGGACCCAGGCGGACGACGCGTCGTTGGTCGATCCGGTGATCAGCGCCGACGGCTCCGTCGCCGCGTTCTACAGCACCGCGACCAACCTCACCGACGACCCGAAGCACTCGCCCGGCTACATCTACGCCCACGACCTCCGGACGGGCGTCACCGAGCGCGTCGCGAAGGCGGATGACGGAACGACCGCGAACTCCGGCTCGATCTTCAAGGCGATCAGCGGCGACGGACGGTTCGTCGCCTTCGCCTCCGGCAGCACGAACCTCACGCCGAACGACACGAACGTGAGCAGCGACATCTTCGTCCACGACCTCCTCACGAAGAAGACGCGGCGGGTCAACGTGACCAGCGCCGGCGCCGAGGCGGAGGCCCGAACCCTGGCGTACACGCCGTCGCTCTCTCACGACGGACGCTTCGTCTCGTTCGTCACGAGGGCGGCCAACCTCACCGAGGGGGACACGAACACGAAGGACGACGTCTTCGTCCACGACCTCCTCACCGGGGAGACGGAGATGATCTCGGTCGACCTCGCGGGGGGTCCCTCCGGGGAGTCCGTGACCGGGCGGTACAACCCCAACGAGATCACCGGCACCTCGGTCATCTCCGGCGATGGGCGCCATGTGGTCTTCGCAAGCCAGGCGAGGGATCTCGTGGCGGAGGCGACGACGGCCTGGCGGAGCATCTTCGTCCGTGACCGCGGCCCGTCGCCCGGGGTGCAGGATCTCCGCCTCGAAGGGTCGGACGGCACTACCTCGGTCCGGGGAACGGCCACCTTCGGCGGATCCGTCGTCGCGGCCGCCGCCGATCCCGCGGACGACGCCGAGCCGCCCGGCGGGGACGTCGGGGCCGAGATCGTAGGGGCCGAGCTGGTGACGCGCATCGAGCGTGAGGATCTCCTCGTCCGCATCCGCCTCGAGTCGCTCCCGGGGGTGAGGGCACCGGTTCTCGACGAGAGTCGGGGCTCCTTCGTCCCGAGCGTGGCCGGAGCGCCCGTCGTCACGTACGGGTTCCGCTTCCTGGCGGGCTCTTCGGCGTACGAGGCGCGCGCCGTGTCCGCCCCCTCGGCCGACCCGGCCACCCAGTCGTTCTCCCTCCACCGCTGCGCGGAGACGTGCGAACGCGTACGGGGCCTCGGCGGGGGGATCGGCGTCCTCGCCCCGGAGGTCACGATCGCGATCCCGCGAGCCGAGCTCGCCCCCCCTGGCGCCCCGCTGGAGCTCTCCGAGGTCACCGCGTTCGCGCAGGTGGGCCTGGCCGAGGCGAGGGTTCCGACCGACGCCGTGGCCCTCGGGAACCCCGTGCTCGACGAGCCCAGGGTGGCTCTGGTCGTGGAGGACGCACAGGGTGAGCGGCGGGTCGTCGAGGCCTCGCTCGAGGCCGGCCGCTTCGCCGCGACGATCGGCGATGACGAGCGGGTCGAAGCGGTGGCGGCCTGCCTCGGGGCACGCTGCGAGACGCTCCGTCCACCCGCCTGAGCCGGTGGACGCCTCCGCAACGGCCCCCTATACTGTGCTTTCGGTCCCCGGACGGGGGCCGGTTCTCGCTCGCCCCCCGAGCGCACGGCGACCGTCCGGCGTGCCCGGAGGGCGGAGGAGGAGCACTGGTGAAGGTACGTCCGTCGGTGAAGAAGATGTGCGAGAAGTGCAAGGTGATCCGCCGTCGTGGACGGGTGATGGTCATCTGCAGCAACCCTCGCCACAAGCAGCGACAGGGATAGGAGCGGGATGGCGCGCATCGCAGGTGTCGACCTTCCCCGCGACAAGCGGGTCGAGGTCGCGCTGACCTACATCTACGGGATCGGCCGGACGAAGGCGTCCGAGACGGTCCGCCGGACGGGTCTCGACCAGGCGACCCGCGTCCGTGACCTCTCCGAGGACGAGGTCGTCCGGATCCGCGACTGGATCGACCAGAACTACAAGGTCGAGGGTGACCTCCGGCGGGACGTCGCCCAGGACATCAAGCGGAAGATCGAGATCAGCGCCTACCAGGGGCTGCGGCACCGGCGGAGCCTGCCGGTCCACGGCCAGCGGACGCACACGAACGCGCGGACCCGCAAGGGCCCGAAGAAGACCGTCGGCGTGAAGAGGAAGAAGTAGATGGCGAAGCCGAAGAAGAAGGTCCGCAAGAAGGAGAAGAAGAACGTCACGCACGGTGCCGCCCACATCAAGTCGACGTTCAACAACACGATCGTGACGATCACCGACCCCGACGGGAACACCCTCGCCTGGGCGAGCGCCGGGAACGTCGGGTTCAAGGGGTCGCGCAAGTCGACGCCGTTCGCCGCGCAGCTGGCAGCGGAGGCCGCCGCTCGCCGGGCGCAGGAGCACGGCCTGCGCAAGGTCGACGTCTTCGTCAAGGGTCCGGGCTCGGGTCGGGAGACCGCGATCCGCTCGCTCGCCGCCGCGGGGCTCGAGATCCTCGCGATCCAGGACGTCACCCCGGTCCCGCACAACGGATGCCGTCCGAAGAAGCGGAGGCGCGTCTAGATGGCTCGCTACAACGACGCCGACTGCAAGCTCTGCCGCCGCGAGCGCATGAAGCTCTACCTCAAGGGCACGAAGTGCGAGACCCCGAAGTGCCCGATCGAGCGCAGGCCCTACCCGCCCGGCCAGCACGGCCGCGCTCGCATCAAGGAGTCCGAGTACCTGATGCAGCTCCGTGAGAAGCAGAAGGCGCGCCGGATCTACGGCGTCATGGAGCGGCAGTTCCGCAACTACTACGAGTCGGCCGCCCGTCAGCGGGGGATCACCGGCGAGAACCTGCTGCGCCTGCTCGAGACCCGCCTCGACAACGTCGTCTACCGGGCGGGGTTCGCCACCTCGCGCGACCAGGCCCGCCAGCTCGTGCTGCACCGTCACTTCCAGGTGAACGGGAAGATCGTGAACATCCCCTCGTACCGGGTGCGTCCCGGCGACGTGGTCGAGGTTCGCGAGAAGAGCCGCCGGCTCATCCCGGTCCAGGAGGCGGTGGAGCTCGCGGAGGGGAAGATCATCCCGCCGTGGCTGGACGTGAACAAGGGCCAGCTCAGCGTCCGTGTCGCAGACCTGCCACAGCGGGTGATGATCGACACCCCCGTGCAGGAACAGCTCATCGTGGAGCTCTACTCGAAGTAGGGACCGAGCCCCACCGGCGGGAGCCGGCGGGGAGTGGGCCGGGCAGGAACGGATGATCCCCGGCCGAAGGAGGGATACAGCTTGCTGATCGTCGCCAGACCACGGATCCAGGAAGAGACCGTCAACGACCGGCGCTCGCGCTTCATCATCGAGCCGCTCGAGCCCGGGTTCGGCTACACCCTCGGGAACTCGCTGCGGCGGACCCTGCTCTCGTCGATCCCGGGCGCGGCCGTCGCGTCGGTGAAGATCGAGGGCGTGCTGCACGAGTTCTCCACCGTCCCGAAGGTGACGGAGGACGTCACCGACATCATCCTGAACATCAAGGAGATGGTGCTCCGCGCCGACGTCGACGAGCCGGCCACGATCTACCTCAAGGCGAAGGGAGCCGCCGAGGTGACCGCGGGCGACATCGCGCCCCCGGCAGGCGTCGAGATCCTCAATCCCGAACTCCACATCGCCACGCTCGCCAAGGGTGGGTCGCTCGAGATGGAGATGGTCGTCGAGCGCGGTGTCGGCTACCGGTCGGCGGAGCAGAACAAGAAGCCGCGCGACCCGATCGGCGTGATCCCGATCGACTCGATGTTCTCGCCCGTGCGCCGGGTCTCGTACTCGGTCGAGGCGACCCGGGTCGAGCAGATGACCGACCGCGACAAGCTGATTCTCGACGTCGAGACGAACGGGGCCATCTCGCCGCGCGAGGCCGTCGCCTCGGCGGGGACGACGCTCGTGGAGCTCTCCGGGCTCTTCTCCGAGCTCTCGGAGGCCGCGGGTCTCTCGCTCGGCCCGGCCGAGGGCGAGGCGCAGCCGAGCGGCGAGCTCGCGCTGCCGATCGAGGAGCTCACGTTCTCCGTCCGCTCCTACAACTGCCTGAAGCGCGAGGGCGTGAACACCGTCGCCGACCTCGTGCAGAAGAGCGAGCAGGAGCTGATGGACATCCGGAACTTCGGGCAGAAGTCGATCGACGAGGTCAAGGCCAAGCTCGAGGAGCTGGGCCTGTCCCTGCGGGAGGAGTAGCGTGCCGAAGCCGAAGAAGGGACCGCGGCTCGGGGCCGGGCCGACGCATCAGAAGCTCATGCTCGGCGGCCTCGCATCGTCGCTGTTCCAGCACGAGCGCGTGCGCACGACCGAGGCGAAGGCGAAGGCGCTGCGTCCGGTCGCCGAGCGGCTCATCACGTTCGCCAAGCGGGGCGACGTCGCCGCACGACGCGAGGTCCTGAAGCTCGTGCCGGACCGCGACGTCGTTCACCGCCTCTTCGCGGACATCGCGCCGCGCTACGCCGAGCGCCCGGGAGGCTACACGCGGATCCTGAAGCTCGGCCCCCGCAAGGGCGACGGCGCGCCGATGGCCCAGATCGAGCTGGTCGAGGAAGCGACCGACGACTAGGGTCGTCCGGCTGGTCCTCGCCTACGACGGGACCGGTTTCCGTGGCTGGGCCCGGCAGCCCGGACAGCGGACGGTGCAGGGAGAGCTCGAGAGGGCGCTGGAGCGGGTCCTCGGGCGAGTCCCGCGGATCGCGGTCGCGGGCCGGACCGACGCCGGGGTCCACGCGGCCGGGCAGGTCGTCTCGTTCGCGGCGGACGCGGATCCCCAGCGGATCGGGCGCGCGGTGAACGGGATGCTGGCGCCGGAGGTGGCCGTCCTGCAGGCCGGGAGGGCGCCTGCGGGGTTCGACGCCCGGCGGAGCGCGACCGGGCGCGCGTACCGCTACCGGTTACGCCGCGCGGGGACGCCGGATCCGTTCACGGCGCGCTACGTCTGGCACCGCCCGGGCGAGTACCGGGTCGGACGGATGCGGCGGGCGGCGCGGCTGCTCGAGGGGGAGCACGACTTCACCTCGTTCAGCCGGCGGGCCCCAGGCGTGCCGCCGGTCCGCCGCCTCCAGCGGCTGAGCGTGGCGGTGGTGGGAGAGGAGCTGGTGATCGGGGCGACGGCGGACGGGTTCCTGCACCAGATGGTGCGGAGCCTCGTCGGAACGCTGGTCGCCGTGGGCGAAGGGAAGATGGAGGCGGAGGCGATGACGGAGGTGCTGGAGGCCCGGTCGAGGGCGGCTGCGGGGCCGGTGGCCCCCCCGCACGGCCTGACCCTCGTTCGGGTACGATATGGCGTTCTTGGGACGGAGCGATGAAGACCTACTCCCCGAAAGCAGCAGACATCACGCGAGGCTGGTACCTCGTCGACGCCGAGGGCGTCGTGCTGGGCCGTCTCGCGTCCGAGGTGGCGAAGATCCTGCGTGGCAAGCACAAGCCGACCTTCGCGCCCCACGTCGACGGCGGTGACCACGTCGTCGTGATCAACGCCGCGAAGGTGAGTCTCTCCGGCGGCAAGGAGTCGAAGAAGATGGCCTACCGCCACTCGCAGTACCCCGGCGGGCTCCGGGCGGTCCCGTACGAGCGCCTGCTCGCGGAGCGTCCCGAGCGGGCGGTCGAGAAGGCGATCAAGGGCATGCTTCCGAAGAACCGCCTCGGGCGCCAGATGGGGAAGAAGCTGCGGGTCTACGCCGGGCCCGACCATCAGCAGCAGGCCCAGCAGCCGGTGCCGCTGAAGGTGGGCGACGTGCCGCCGGCGGTGCCGAGGCTGCCTGGTGCGGGGACCGCGGAGAACGGGAAGGAGTCTTCCGATGGCTGACACGAAGACCGAGCTGGCCCGCGCCACCGGGCGGCGGAAGGAGGCGGTCGCCCGCGTGCGGATCGTCGAGGGCACCGGGGAGTTCCACATCGACGGTCGCAGCCTCGAGGATTACTTCCCGTCCCGGACGCATCGGATGCTGGTGACGGCGCCCCTGCGCGAGCTCGGACGCGAGAAGCAGGTCGACGTCATCGCCTCCATCCACGGCGGCGGCGCGAGCGGCCAAGCGGGGGCCCTGCGTCACGGCATCGCGCGCGCGCTCGTGGCCTGGACCGAGGAGGCTAGGGGGAGCCTGAAGAAGGAGGGGTTCCTCCGCCGCGACGCGCGGGAGAAGGAGCGTCGCAAGGCCGGCCTCAAGAAGGCGCGCAAGGCGCCCCAGTACAGCAAGCGCTAGCTCCGCCGTGGCCCTGTTCGGGACCGACGGCATCCGTGGGATCGCCAACCGCGACCTGACCCCCGAGCTGGCGTTCGACCTCGGCCGCGCAGCGGCCGCCGTCCTCGGCGGGGACGGGCGGGCTCGCTTCGCGATCGGCCGGGACACGCGCGGGTCGGGCGAGATGCTCGAGGCGGCGCTCGCGGCCGGCATCTGCTCGATGGGCGGCGACGTCCTGCGGCTCGGCGTCACGCCCACACCAGCGGTCGCCTTCCTGACGGTCGAGCTCGGGGCGGGCGGCGGCGTGGTCATCTCGGCGTCGCACAACCCCGCGGAGTACAACGGCATCAAGCTTTTCGCGCGAGACGGGACGAAGCTCCCCGACGAGCTGGAGGCCGAGGTCGAGCGCCTGCTGCAGGACCGGCCCGTCGATCGACCGGAGGGGGGCGGCATCGGCCGGATCGCCGAGGCTCCGGAGGCCGGGGACCGCTACCTCGCGCACGTGATCGACGCGGCACGGGGGTCCCTGGAGGGGATGCGGGTCGTCGTCGACTGCGCGAACGGGGCGGCGTCGGAGCTCGCGCCGACGGCACTGCGCCGGCTCGGCGCCGAGGTCCTGCCGATCAACGACCGCCCCGACGGCACCAACATCAACGCCGGCTGTGGCGCGACGCACCCGGAGGTTCTCGCGGCCGAGGTCCGCCGCGTCGGTGCCGATGCCGGGGTCGCGCACGACGGTGACGCCGACCGGGCGATCTTCTCCGACGCGGACGGGACGATCGTCGACGGCGATCACGTGCTCGCGGCCGAGGCGATCGCGATGCGCGAGGAGGGGAGCCTCGCCGGGAACGCCGTCGTCGCGACCGTCATGGCCAACCTCGGCTTCCGGCGCGCGATGGAGGCCGCGGGGATCGGCGTCGTGGAGACGAAGGTCGGCGACCGCTACGTCCTCGAGGAGATGCGCCGGATCGGCGCCAGCCTCGGGGGCGAGCAGTCGGGGCACATCGTCTTCCTCGACCGCGCCACCACCGGGGACGGGCTCCTGACCGCGGTTCGGTTCCTCTCCCTCGCGCGGCGCCGCGGCGTCGGCCTCTCGGAGCTCGCTTCCGTCGTCGAGAAGTATCCCCAGGAGCTGCTCGGCGTCGAGGCCCCCGACCCGGGCGGTCTGGCCGCCGACCCGGCGGTCATCGAGGCCGTGCGAGCCGCTGAGGCCTCCCTCGGGGGGTCCGGGCGGGTCCTCGTGCGGCCCTCGGGAACGGAGCCCCTCCTGCGGATCATGGTCGAGGCCGAGGAGCTCGAGCAGGCCCGCAAGCACGCCGAGGCGATCGCGGACGCGGCACGCTCCGCGGCTCCCTGAGCTGCCGGTCCGTCCCGGCACCCCCTGCTACGATGAACGTCTCATGTGCGGCATCGTGGGCTACGTCGGGCCCGACGAAGCGCTCCCCATCGTCCTCGAGGGGCTTCGTCGTTTGGAGTACCGCGGATACGACTCCGCCGGCGTCGCCGTGCTCGACGGCGGCCTCGACGTGGTGAAGCGCGCGGGCAAGCTCGAGGTCCTCGACAAGGAGCTGGCCCAGCAGGGGATGCCCGAAGGCCAGGTCGGGATGGGACACACGCGGTGGGCGACGCACGGCCAGCCGACCGACCGCAACGCCCACCCCCACACCGACTGCCGGGACCGGGTCGCGGTCATCCACAACGGGATCATCGAGAACTTCCATGTGCTGAAGGACCGTCTCGAGGCCGACGGCCACGAGTTCCGCTCCGACACCGACACCGAGGTCGTGGCGCACCTGATCGAGGAGCGCCTCGACGGCGATCTCGCCGCCGCGGTGCGCTCGGCGGTCGCGGAGCTCGAGGGGGCGTTCGCGCTGGTGGCCTTGAGCACCGAGGAGCCTGACGTGGTCGTCGGCGTCCGGGTCTCCTCCCCGATGGTCGTCGGCTTGGGCGATGGCGAGAACCTCCTCGCCTCGGACGTGCCGGCGCTCATCGACCGGACTCGCCGCGTCGTCCCGCTCTCCGACGGCCAGGTCGTGGAGCTCCGGGCCGGCTCCGTGCGGATCACCGACCTCGACGGCCGCGAGGTCTCGGTCGAGCCGATGGAGATCGACTGGGATCTGCGCCGCGCCGAGAAGGAGGGCTTCGAGGACTTCATGCTCAAGGAGATCCACGAGCAGCCGACGGCGATCCGCGACACGATGCGCGGGCGCACGAGGGAGGGTCGCCTCGTCCTCGACGAGCTGCGGATGAGCGACGAGGACATCCGCGCCGTCGACAAGGTCTTCGTCGTCGCCTGCGGGACCGCGTACCACGCCGGACTCGTCGCGAAGTACGCGATCGAGCACTGGGCCCGGCTGCCGGTCGAGATCGAGATCGCGAGCGAGTTCCGCTACCGGGACCCGGTCCTGGACCGGAACACGCTCACGCTCGCGGTGTCGCAGTCGGGGGAGACGATCGACACCCTCGAGGCGCTGCGCCATGCGAAGCGCCAGCACTCGTGGGTCCTCGCCATCACGAACACGGTCGGCTCCTCGGTCGCACGCGAGTCGGACGCGGTCCTGTACACGCACGCGGGTCCGGAGATCGGGGTCGCGGCGACGAAGACCTTCGCCACCCAGATGGTGGCCCTCCACCTCGTCGCCCTCTACCTCGCGCAGGTCCGCGGCGTGATGTACCCGCGCGAGATCGCCGAGGTCCTCGACCGCATGAAGCGCCTCCCCGACCAGATCGCCACGACCGTCAGGTTGGACGAGCAGATGCGGGGCCTCGCGCAGCGCTACCAGGATGCCCGCGACGTCCTGTTCATCGGACGGCACACCGGCTACCCATCGGCGCTCGAGGGCGCGCTGAAGCTCAAGGAGATCTCCTACATCCACGCGGAGGGGTACCCCGCGGGGGAGCTGAAGCACGGGCCGATCGCGCTCGTGGAGGAGGGCGTGCCGGTGGTGGCGGTGGCGACGGAGTGCCACGTCTACCCGAAGATGCTCTCCAACATCCAGGAGGTGAGGGCTCGGGGCGCCGAGGTCGTCGCGATCGCGACCGAGGGCGACCGCGACATCGAGAAGCACGCCACGCACGTCGTGACCGTCCCCCGGACCCACGAGCTCCTGTCGCCGGTGGTCGTCGCGGTGCCCCTCCAGCTCCTCGCGTACCACGTGGCGAAGCTCCGAGGCTGCGACGTCGACCAACCGCGGAACCTCGCGAAGTCCGTCACGGTGGAGTAGCCCGCCGTGGAGATCCTCGGGATCGGCGTCGACGTCGTGGACGTCGGCCGGATCCGGCGGATGCTCGAGCGGCACCGGCGGTTCCGCGAGCGCGTGTTCACCCCCGATGAGGTCGCCTACTGCGAGACGAAGGCGAACCGTGCCGAACGCTACGCCGCTCGGTGGGCGGCACGCGAAGCCACGATCAAGGCGCTGGGCGGGGTCCGCGGCCTCCGGTACCACGACATCAGCGTCGGGCGCCATCGGTCGGGCGCTCCCCGCATCGTTCTGTCGGGAAGCGCTCGCGCGCGCGCGGCTGACCGCGGGGTGCGCGACGTGCTGGTTTCCTTCTCGCACGAGCGCGACACCACGGTCGCTTTCTGCATCGCCGTCGGGAGAGCCCCGTGAGACCGGTGCTGGGGGCGGCGCAGGCGAAAGAGCTCGATGCCGCGTCGCAGGAGCGGGGCGTGCCGGCCGACGTCCTGATGGAGCGGGCGGGCCACGCCCTCGCGCGCGAGGCCGTGAGCATCGCCGGGGGCGCCGCCGGGCGCCGCGTCGTGGTCGTCGCGGGGACCGGCAACAACGGGGGAGACGGCCTCGTTGCCGCACGCCGTCTCCGGGGTCGTGGCGCCGGCGTGTCGGTGCTCCTGGTCGGCGACCGCTCCCGCCTGAGCCCCCTCGCGGAGGCGAACCTCGGACGCATCCACGACGTCCCCGTTTGGCCCTTCTCCTCATCGACGATCGAGCGCGCGCTCGACCGGGCCGACGTGGCGATCGACGCGATCTTCGGGGTCGGCTTCCGCGGGAGCGCCGAAGGCGACGCGGCCGCCGCGATCGCGGCCCTGAACGCGTCGCCGGTGCCGGTGGTGGCGGCCGACGTCCCATCCGGGGTCGACGCGGACCTCGGCGCGGTCCGCGGGCCGGCGGTCCTCGCGACGCGAACCGTTACGTTCGGCGCGCCGAAGACGGGGATCATCCTGTTCCCAGGGGCCGCGCACGCCGGGGAGGTCGCCGTCGCCGACATCGGCTTCCCCCCGGACCTGATCCGCTCGGACGTGCTCTTGGTCGACGAGG
>DATLGG010000124.1:0-2993 GCA_035540615.1 Actinomycetota bacterium
TGCTGTTCTTCCTCTTCGCCGGCTTCAACGTCTTCGTGGGCATCCTCAACCTGCTGCCGCTGCCCCCGCTCGACGGCGGCCATCTCGCGGTGCTCGGGATCGAGAAGGCGACGGGGCGGCGGATCGACCCGAGGAAGCTGCTGCCCATCACCGCCTTCGTCGTCGCGTACCTGATGCTGTTCTTCGTCTCGATCACCGCGACCGACATCCTGCGTCCGCTGCCGAACCCGTTCCGGTAGCTAGACTGAAGCCGTGGGCATCGAGCGCCGCAGATCGCGGCAGGTGAAGGTCGGGTGGGTGACCGTCGGCGGGGACGCCCCGATCCGGCTCCAGTCGATGACGACGACGAAGACCGCCGACGTCAACGCGACGCTCCAGCAGATGGCGGCCCTCGTCGCGACCGGGTGCGAGATCGTGCGCGTCGCGGTCCCCCACAAGGAGGACGCGGAGGCGCTCCGGCAGATCGCCGAGCACGCCACGATCCCGGTCGTCGCGGACATCCACTTCCAGTGGCGCTACGCGATCATGGCGCTCGAGGCCGGCATCCACGGCCTGCGGATCAACCCCGGCAACATCAAGTACCAGGACAAGGTGCGGCTGATCGCGCGCGAGGCGAAGGCGCGGGGCGTCCCGATCCGGATCGGCGTCAACGCCGGCAGCCTCGAGCCCGACCTGCTCGCCCGCTACGGCTCGCCGACGCCGGAGGCGCTCGTCGAGTCCGCCCTGAACGAAGCGCGGATCCTCGAGGATGAGGACTTCTTCGACATCAAGATCTCGGTGAAGCACTCGAACCCGCTGCGGATGATCGAGGCCTACCGGATGCTCGCCGAGAAGTGCGACTACCCGCTGCACCTCGGGGTGACCGAGGCGGGCCCGATGCCGTCCGGCGGCGTGAAGTCCGCGGTCGGGATCGGGACGCTCCTCGCGGAGGGGATCGGCGACACGATCCGGGTCTCACTGACGGACGATCCCGTGGAGGAGGTGAAGGTCGGGGCCTGGATCCTCCAGTCGCTCGGCCTTCGCAAGCGCGGCCTCGACCTCGTCGCCTGCCCCTCGTGCGGGCGCGCGGAGGTCGACGTCCTTGGGCTCACGAAGCAGGTCAACGAGGCGCTCGAGGCCGAGGGGATCAAGGCGCCCCTGCGCGTCGCCGTGATGGGCTGCGTCGTCAACGGCCCGGGCGAGGCCCGCGAGGCGGACCTCGGGATCGCCGCCGGCAAGGGCTACGGCCAGCTGATCGTCCGCGGCGAGGTCCAGGAGCGCCGCATCCCCGAGGCGAAGCTCGTCGAGGCTGTCGTCGAGGAAGCCCGGCGGCTGGTGGCGGACTCGGAGCGCGCGACCGAGGTTTAAGCCGCTCGCGTATCCTGAGCGGCATGCGCACGAGCGAGCTGTTCGCCCGTACCCTGCGGGAGGCCCCCGCCGATGAGGAGGCCCCGTCGGCGCGGCTGCTGCTGCGGGCCGCCTTCGTCCGGAAGCTGATGTCCGGCGTCTACACGATGCTCCCGCTCGGCCTGCGGGTCCTGCGACGGATCGAAGCGATCGTCCGCGAGGAGATGAACGCCGCGGGCGCGCAGGAGGTCCTGATGCCGGCACTCCAGCCGTCGGAGCCGTGGAAGCAGACGGGCCGCTGGCAGGCGTACACGGCGGAGGAGCTGATGTTCACGCTCACCGACCGCGCGGGCCGCGAGATCGGGCTCGGCCCGACGCACGAGGAGTGCGTCACACCTCTCGTCGATCACGACTACTCCTCGTACCGCGACCTCCCGGTGAACCTCTACCAGGTCCAGTGGAAGTACCGCGACGAGGCGCGCCCGCGCTCCGGCCTCGTGCGCGGCCGCGAGTTCCTGATGAAGGACGCGTACTCGTTCGACCGCGACGTCGAGGGGCTGAAGGTGTCGTACCGGAAGATGGTCGAGGCGTACCAGCGGATCTTCGACCGGTGCGGGCTCACGTACCGGGTCGTCGAGGCGGACCCCGGGCTGATCGGCGGTGACGTGAACCACGAGTTCATGGCGCCCGCGGGGATCGGGGAGGACCTCTTCGTGCACTGCGACACGTGCGACTACGCGGCGAACGTGGAGGCGGCCTCGGCATCGGTCCCGGAGGCGGGTGACCCGGAGGGGGACCTCGCCGCGGTCGAGGTGGTCGCCACCCCCGGTGCGGCGACGATCGAGGCGGTGGCCGAGCAGCTCGGAGTGGAGGCGGGACGGGTCCTGAAGTGCCTCGTGTACCGCGTCGGTCACAAGATGGTCGCGGTGCTCGTGCCCGGGGACCGCGAGGTGAGCGAAGGCAAGCTCCGGCGTCTCTTCGCGCCGGACGAGGTTGAGATGCTCACGGATTTCGAGGCGGCGGGGCTGGTCCGCGGCTTCGTGGGCCCGCAAGGGCTGGAGGGGATCGAGATCGTGGCCGACCCGCGGGTGCGCCTCGGGGCGAACTGGGTCGCGGGAGCCAACGAACCCGATGCCCATGCGACCGGTGTGAATCCCGGGCGCGACTTCCGCGTCGATCGGTGGGAGGAGGTCGCGACGGTCCACGAGGGCGACCGCTGTCCCCGCTGCGAGACGGGAACGCTGCGGATGGGGCGCTCGATCGAGGTCGGGCACACGTTCCAGCTCGGCACGAAGTACTCCGACCCGCTCAAGGCGCGGTTCCTCGACGAGGACGGCGTCGAGAAGCCGTTCGTGATGGGCTGTTACGGGATCGGCGTGTCGAGGATCGTCGCCTCGGTGGTCGAGCAGCACAACGACGACGCGGGGATCGTCTGGCCGAAGGCCGTCGCGCCGTTCCAGGTCGTCGTGATCCCGACGAACATGGACCAGCCCGAGGTCGTCGAGGCGGCGGAGCGGCTCTACGGGGAACTCGGCGCGGGCGGGATCGAGGCCGTGATCGACGACCGGGATGCCCGCGCCGGCGTGAAGTTCGCCGACGCCGACCTGATCGGCTACCCCGTCCAGGTGGTGGTCGGGAAGAAGGGTCTCGAGCGCGGTGTCATCGAG
>DATLGG010000125.1:0-5338 GCA_035540615.1 Actinomycetota bacterium
GGCTCCGCGTGGCCGTGCTCACCGCCACGCGGAGCCGTCGAGGAGCGTCGACCAGGAACCACATGAGGATCGCACCGAGGAGCGCGAGCAGGACGCCCCCACCCCGCCAGGCCCACGCCATCGGGGAGCCGCTCGTCCAGCCCCCGACGGGGGCTGCGGCGAGCTCCCAGGTTCGCCCGGGGAGGCCAACCTCGATCACCTGCGGGTCCGAGCGGAAGACGAGGTCGGAGCCGAAGAAGGCCGGCCGCCGCCGCCCCTCCTCCGGCGCGACCCGCAAGGCGAGCTGGAACGGTCCCCCTCGCACCCCGGCGTCCTCCAAGAGGGCATCGAGGTTCATCGCGACGATCGCGATCCCCCACGTCTGCCGATGCGGCCCGTGTCCCGTGGAGACCGGAAGCCGAGCGACGAGGCGCGTGCGGGTCCCCAGCCGGATCGGCCCGGCGATCGTCAGGGCGGGTGTGCGGGGCGCGAGACGGTCCGAGGGACCGGACCTCGCGGAGGCGAGACCCGCGATGCCGCTGACGGCTGCCGGCGGATACGCGTGGCGGAGGACGCCGTTGCGAGCCAGCGCGACGTAGTCGATGCCCTCATCGCGTGCGAGCAGCCCGCGCGCGAACGCACGGAAGGAGCTTCGGGAGAGGTGGCCGGTACCGACGAACGCGCGCAGGCCCTCGGCGAGAGCGAGCCGGCGGTGCAGCCCCTGCTCGAGACGGGACTGGACGAGGACGAGATGCTCGAGTGCCGCCCGTTCCTGCATCTTCCTCGCCTGCTCGGCGTCGGCGCGGTCGAACCCGCGGACGACTCCCAGGAGCACCACGAGGGTGATCCCCGCCGCTGCGTACGACCGGACGCTTCCCCGATCCGACACCGTGCTCCCGTTATCGGCCTTCCAGGTCGCCGGCGACATCCCCCGATGGGGTCAATCTGCCAGGGAGCCGCTGACCCGTCGTGACTAGTTTCGCCGGGACGAACCCCTGTCTTCCCGACACTTCGCCGAGGGGCGGCGGAGCCTCCGCCCCGGGTGGCGGCTCACTTGTGCACCCGCACGAAGGGCTCGGCCGGAGCGAAGCGGAACACGTGGTCGAACACGGACAGGTCCCTCGGAGGGGGCCGGAAGGAGGGAACGATGAAGAAGATCTCCACGCGGGCCGCGGCCCTCGCTGCGCTGCTCGTGCTGACCGCGGGAAGCGCGTCCGCCCAGCCGCAGCTGGCGATCACGACCCCGAAGGACGGGACGACGGTCTCGCGGTCGGAGAGCTCCTCGATCCTGGTATCGGGCGCGGTGCAGTTCGAGGTGCCGACCGCGTCCACGCGGCGCTTCTACCTGCGGCGGAACGGGTGCGGCCTGAACCAGGACAACACGATCTACCTGAGCGTCATCAACGCCACGAACGGCGGCAACGGCTGCGGGTACACGGGCGGCTGGAACTTGGTGGGCACGGTGGATGAGAGCGGGTTCTCGGACCAGTACCAGGCGGTCGATGGGATCCCCTTCACGCTCGACGCCTCGCGGCCGGTCGCGATCCGCGTCCGACTGTCGAACTACCAGGGCGTGAGCAACAACCTCGTCAGCCTCGGCGCCGGCTTCGCGACGCTCACCGCCACGCTTTCGGCTGACGGGGCAGCGGGCACGCAGACGCTCGGATCGCAAGCCGTGACGAAGACGATCCTGCCGACGCAGATCACCTACGACTACGACTTCAGCTTCACGCTGCCACCGGAGTCGGAGAAGAAGGACTACACCGGGCTCTCCCTGGACCTGTCGATGACCGGACCCGGGGTGAACCACGGGTGGGTGATGCTGAACGGTGGCGTCTCCTACGTCGACCTGCCGATCTACACGGCGAGCTTCAGCCGTCGCGTCGAGATCGGCGTCGACTCGGGGAGCTTCAGCGCAACCGGCGTCACCCTGAACCTCGAGCAGGGGACCTGGAGCCGCACGATGAGCACGCCCTCGGTCGGGTCCCGCGTCATCAAGGCGCGAGCGGTCCAGGGCAGTCTCATCTCGGCCGTCGACCAGGTGACGATCCAGGTCGTGAGCTAGACCTCCTGCCGTTCCTCCACGAAGGGCGCCCCTGACGGGGGCGCCCTTCGCTCTATCGGCCGCCCGCTGTGGGGACGGCGGGAACACCGTCAGGATTGTGCACTTGCACAAAGGATTCGAGCGCCTCGACGCGCAACAACCTGAGCAGGGCACCACGTCGAGGCCGCCATCCGCTTGGGCGGTCGGAAGGAGGAACGATGACCATCAAGACCCGCCGGGTCGTCCTGGCGCTCGCAGGCCTGATGGCGCTCACCGGCGCTGCGGCCGCCCAACCCACGGTCGCCATCACCGCGCCGGCCGACGGCTCCACGATCAGCCGCTCGGCCACGCCGCAGATCGCGGTGAGCGGGCAGTCCGCCTTCGAAGAGCCGGTTCCCACCGGCCGGAACCTGTACCTCCGCTGGGACGGCACCGACGACTCCTGCGGAGCCACCTACCTCTCCGACAACAACGGACCCGACGAGGGCAACGGCTGCGCGTTCGTGGCTGGTATCGCGTCGGTCACGCCCGACGAGGATGACTTCACCGTCAGCTACTCATCCGGAGCGGAGGTGGCCACGCCGATCACGATCGACGCCACCAGGAGGATCACCGGGACGATGGGCTACGTGCACGCCGCCCCGGACGCGCCGATCTTCGACATCGAGGTGCTCTTCGACGACCAGGTCGTCGGGCGGCAGCGCTACAACCCGGGGCCGCAGGTCGGCCTGTTCGCGCGGCGGCAGTTCAACCTCGACATCCCGATCCCGCAGTCCTGGCACCAGAAGGACGTGAGCTCGGTGACGCTGAACTGGCACTTCCAGCAGTCGCTCAGCGTCGCCTCCACCTGGGTCGAGCACGAGAACCCGGTTTCGTTCATGCGGCTCCCGACCTACTCGGCCAGCTTCAGCCGGAAGGTCGAGGTTCAGCTGAACAACGGCAGCTGGCAGCCGGCGACGCTCTCGCAGGACCTGACGACGTGGACCCGCGCGGTCAACGCCCCCGCGGCGAACGGTCCGGCGGTGATCCGCGCACGCGCGGTCCAGGGGGGCTCGACGTCCGGGGTCAGCCAGATCAGCGTGACCATCGAGCCGTAGCGAACCGAACGACTGCAGAAGGGGGCGCCGGGTCCGGCGCCCCCTTCGTCGTTGTCTGGGATCGCCAGACCCGTCACGGCGCGGCGGGTGGGCCGCCGATTTTGTGCGGCTGCACAAAGGGTTTCCTCGCAGGCAACCGGAATACAAGGTCAGAACGCTCGTCGATGCAGCACGAAGGAGGAAGGTCCATGCGCAAGCTTCCGATCCAGCTCGCGGTCGCGGCTCTCGCCGTGGCACTCGTGGCGCCCGCGGCTACCGCCGAGCCGGAGATCGCCATCACGACCCCGGCCGATGGGTCGACCATCTCCCGGTCGACCACCTCGTCGATCCTCGTGAGCGGGAACTCGCTCTTCGAGGAGCCCCAGCAGTCGAACGCCCGATTCTTCCTGCGCCGGGCGGGCTGCGGGACCGCCAACGACAACCAGCGGCTCAGCCGGACCTCCGGCACCGACAACTCCGGTTGCGCGTACACCGCCAGCATCACCCCGCTGAACGAGCTCGACGGCGGGAGCCTGGCGGACAGCTACCCCGCCGCCGACGGCGTCCCGCTCACGCTCGACGCGACGAAGCCCATCTCCGGGGTCATCCAGGTTTCGAGCTACCAGCCCGGCGTGAACGCCGGCGTGGGGATGACGCGGATCGACATCACCCTGCGCGGCAGCGAGCGGGCCGGCGGCGAGACGCAGATCGGCACGACGAGCGTCTCGTACACGGTCCTGCCCGGCCAGGCGCCCGTCCGCAGCAGCTGGTCGTTCCAGCCGGTCGCGAGCCTCGACAAGAAGGACTTCACCTCGCTCGAGCTGTCGGTCGTCGTCCGCGGGCACAACGTCATGCACGGCTTCACCAACTACGGCGGGAGCTCCTACCTCGACATCCCGTCGTGGACGAAGAGCTTCGACCGTCGCGTGGAGATCGCGGTGGACAACGGGGCCTTCAGCTCGACGGGCGTGACCTACAACGCCGAGCGGACGACGTGGTCGCGCAACCTGACGACCCCGAGCGCCGGGCCCCACGTCATCAAGGCTCGCGCCGTCCAGGGCAGCGTCGTCTCGGCCGTGGATCAGGTAGCGATCCAGGTCGTCAGCTAGAACAACATCCGGGCTCATCGAAGGGGCGCCTCCGGGCGCCCCTTCGCCTATCCCGATCTGGCACGGGGTGGCGGTCGTTCCGCCGGCCCTGCGCCAGGAACGGCATCCCCTCCCGACGAAAGGACCCACGACCGGCCGCCGCCCCGGCGGCAGGAGGGAGGACGATGTCATGAGGACGATGAAGCCCTGGGTGCTGGCGACCACGCTCGCGGTGGCGCTCCTCGCTCCGACGAGCGGGCACGCCGTGGACGAGATCTCGATCACGACGCCGGCGGAGGGCGCCACGATCTCACGCAGCGCGACGCCGGCGATGACCCTGTCCGGCGGCGTGGCCTTCGAAGAGCCCGTCCCGACGACGCGGACGCTGTACCTCCGCTGGAACGGGACCCCCGGCTCGACGGAATGCAGCATGAGCGACGCCTACCTCGCGGACGTGAGCGGCGTCGACCCGGGCAACGGGTGCTCCGGCTTCCCCGGCGCCGCCCTCACGGCGCTGCCGGGAGAGGACGACTACAACAACCGCTTCCCCTCCGGCGAGCACGTCAAGACGCCCATCACGATCGACGCCAGCCGGAACATCACCGGAACGATCACGGTCCGGGGGGTCCTCAACCAGATCCCGAACCTCGCGATCATCGACGTCGTCGTCGAGCTCGACGAGGTCGCCCTGCGCCAGCGGTTCGAGGACGCGCAGCCGACGACGACGAGCCGTCGTGACCTGAGCCTCAACATCGACATCCCCGCTGAGCTGGACCGCAAGGACGTCTCGTCGGTGACGCTGACCGTCTACTTCCAGCAGTACCTCGGGGCCGGCTGGACCGAGGTGGAGAATCCGGCCTCCTCCTTCCGCCTCCCGGCCTACTCCGCCAGCTTCAACCGACGGGTCGAGCTGAACTTCGACAACCCGACGACCCGGTTCACCGCCACGCTCTCGCAGGACGCGACGAGCTGGACCGCGAGCCGGTCGACGCCGCCGATCGGGAGCCGGACCCTCACCGCCCGCGCGATCCAGGGCGGGACCGTGCTCAGCACCGCGACGAGGGGCTTCACGGTCACCGGCTGAGCCGGCACCACTTCGGATAAGAGGGGCGCCTCCGGGCGCTCCTCTCATCTCGCGAACGATGCCACGG
>DATLGG010000126.1:0-4571 GCA_035540615.1 Actinomycetota bacterium
GAACTGGACCTCGTGGCGCCTGGGCGCGTCGCCACGAGGTCCAGTTCCTCGACGTGCGGGAGCCGGCGGAGGTCCGCGAGGGCGCGATCGAAGGGGCCGTGCACGTTCCGCTCCAGCGCCTGCTGACGACCCATCCGGATCTCGATCCGGAGCGGCCGGTCGTCGCCTACTGCAGCGCGGGGTACCGCAGTGAGGTCGCGCGCCAGATGCTGCTCGCGCGCGGCTTCGACGCGTACAACCTCGAGGGTGGGCTCGACGCCTGGGTCCGCGCGGGTCTGCCGCTCCGGACGCCCTGACTCAGGAGAGCTGCGCGGCGAGGTCCTCGGCGCTGGTCACCGGCTGCTGGCAGACGAAGCGCTCGCAGACGTAGGCCGTGGCTCGCCCGTCGCGCGCGGTGCGGTCGGCGAGCAGGGGGATCGTCTTGGTCGCGTCGGCGTCGTCCTCCCGCGCGGCGGCGACGACGAGGTTGGGCCGATACGGCTTCCGGACGACATCGAGGAGCGTGCGCGTTGCGGCCTCGTCCGGGTCGCCCACGATCGCCACCTCCGTGGCGCGTGACAGCGTGAGGTCGAGCGCGGACAGCGCGTGGCCGAACATCGACGGCGCGCGCAGCAGCACGCCCCCGACGGCGCGAAGCGCCGACGTCGCCGCGCGCTCGTAGCCCTCCTCACCGGTCACGAGCGCGAGCCGCAGCAGCACCTCTGCCGCCACGGAGTTCCCGGAGGGAACGGCGTTGTCGAACAGCTCCTTGGGGCGCATCAGCAGCGCCTCGGCATCGGAGCCGGTCTGGTAGAAGCCGCCGCCCTCCTCGTCGAGGAAGAGGCGCACGAGGTCGTCGGCGAGCGCCCGCGTCTCGTCGAACCACCGCAGGTCGAAGGTCGTCTCGTAGAGGGTGAGGCAGGCGGCCGCCATGCACGCGTGGTCGTCGGAGTAGGCGAGGCCGCTCGTCCTGCCGTCCCGCCACGCGCGGAGCAGTCGCCCGTCGTCGCGCCGCAGGTGCTCGAGGACGAACGCCCCCGCCGCGACCGCCGCCTCGATGTATCGAGGCTCGTCGAGGACCCTGCCCGCCTCCGCCAGCGCTTGGATCGCGAGGCCGTTCCACGCCGCGAGCACCTTGTCGTCGGTGGCCGGCTTCACCCGAGGCTCCCGCGCCTCGAACAGCGCTGGGAGCGCCGGGCGAGCGACGTCGGCTGCCTCCGTCGTCAGGTCGACCGTGAGCACGTTCGTGCCCTCCCAGTTCCCCCCCGGGGACGCGCCGAGCGCCCCCGCGGCCTCCTCGCCGGCGACGGCGACGATCTCCTCCCAGGGCCACACGTAGAAGCGGCCCTCCTCGCCCTCGGAGTCGGCGTCCTGGGACGAGAAGAACCCTCCGTCGGGATGGTGAAGGTCGCGCAGGAGGTACTCGAGCGTGCGGACGCACACCTCGCGGTAGTGCTGGCGCTCGGGGAAGGCCTGGTACGCGTGCAGGTACGCGCGCGCGAGCAGGGCGTTGTCGCAGAGCATCTTCTCGAAATGGGGGACGAGCCACCGCTCGTCGGTCGAGTAGCGGTGGAAGCCGCCGCCGACGTGATCGTGGATCCCCCCGGCCGCCATGCGGTCGAGCGTGTGCGTCACGAGGCGCTCCGCGCCCGGGAAGCCGCGCCGGTGCATCCGCAGGAGGAACCCGAGGTTCATCGGCTGCGGGAACTTCGGCGCCCCGCCGAACCCGCCCCACGTCCGGTCGAAGGAGCGCTCGAGCGAGCGCGCGGCCTCGTCGAGGATCCCCGCCTCGAGCGGCTCGTCCGCGACGGGGAGCGACCGCGCGATCGCCTCGCTCACCCGCTGCCCCTGCGTGACGACCTGCTCCCGCTGCTCCTCCCACGCGCGGGCCACCGCCGCCAGCACCGATCGGAACCCCGGCATCCCGTGCCGATCCTCCGGCGGGAAGTAGGTCCCGGCGTAGAACGGCTGGAGGTCGGGGGTGAGGAACACCGTCATCGGCCATCCGCCGTGCCCGGTCATGGCCTGGACCGCGTCCATGTAGATCGCGTCGATGTCCGGGCGCTCCTCCCGGTCCACCTTGACGCACACGAAGTGCTCGTTCATGAGCCTCGCCGTCGCCTCGTCCTCGAACGACTCACGCTCCATCACGTGGCACCAGTGGCACGCGGCGTAGCCGACCGAGAGCAGGATCGGCTTCTCCTCGCGCTTCGCGCGAGCGAGCGCCTCCTCGCCCCATTCGTACCAGTCGACGGGGTTCGACGCGTGTTGGAGGAGGTACGGACTGGTGGCTGCCGCCAAGCGGTTCTGCGAGGTCACGCCTTCACTCTATCCACCTTGCGGCGTTCCACCGCGCTCGCGCAGACTGACGACGACATGACCGACGAGGGGGACGACATGGACGAGCAGCGGTTCCACGACGCGATCCTCGCGCTCGAGC
The DNA here is from genome assembly GCA_035540615.1 of Actinomycetota bacterium. Lineage (GTDB taxonomy): Bacteria > Actinomycetota > UBA4738 > UBA4738 > CALAEC01 > DATLGG01. The sequence goes on from DATLGG010000126.1 coordinate 2,420, forward strand.
AGGCGACGCGCGAGGAGAAGGCCCCGGAGGCATGGCGGGCGATCGGCGAGACCGCGATCGAGGACTTCTGGCGCGCGTGGCCGGAGATCCGGGCGTGGGGACAGTGGCTGTGGCAGCTGGTCGACGCCGAGCGAGCCGAGCAGGCCGAACCCGATCACCGGGCCGACGTCGACACGGGCGGACCCGGATAAGCCGAAGGGGGCGGCGCGGGCGCCGCCCCCTTCGGATCGTGCGCGTCTACCGGACCCGCAGGCTCGTGTAGCCGCAGGTGGCCCCGTTGCACGCGCGCGCGAACACGGTGTTGTTCGTCGCGCTCGTCGTGAGCGTCCCGGTGAAGGCGCCGTTGTTGAGCGTCACCGGCGCCCCGTACGTCACGCTCGCCGGGTCCGCCGTCGCGGGCCCGACCCCCAGCTGGACCCGTCCCCCGATGTAGTAGGGGTTCCAGGCGTTGATGTAGTTGCACGTCGCGGTGCTGCTGACGACGGCCTGGAAGCAGCCGGAGATCGACATGCTCGCGGAGTTGAAGGCGTTCAGCGTCGCCCCGGGCGCGAACTCGTCGGCGACGATCCGTCCCTTGGTGTCCCGCTGGCGGAACATCAGGTCCATGCGCACCTGCCGGTTCGCGTAGTCGAACGTTCCCGGGAGGAACGCGAGGTGAGCGCAGCCGGCGACCGGGGTCGCGATCCCGTCCCCGGGGTACTGGTCGACGCACGCGCCGCGCAGCTGGAACCACGGCCGGTTGTTGTAGTGGTTCTGGAGGTGTCCGATCGGATCCTCCGCCCAGGTGAGGGAGGTGAAGTTCGTGCGCTTCGCCTGGAGCTGGTAGGTCGTCTGCGTTCCGTCCGGCTTCTCGATCGCGAAGGCCCACGTGTATCGGACCACGTCCGGCGGGACCCCGACCTGCGGGTCGACCATGTTCGTCACGTTCCAGATGAAGCGCAGACCTCCGTTGATCGGGACGATCTGGCCGCCGTTCTGGGCGAGGTCGATCCCGGCGGCCTGTGCCACCGGCGTGCCGTTCGCCCCCTGGAACGCGGTCTTCGTCCCCCCGACGCTCTGCGGCGTCGTGATGGCGGGGAACGATGCCGTCCCCGACACCGTGACGTTGTTCCCGCTGAGCGTGAATTCAGGGCTCAACGTGACGCTGTTGGCGCTGGCCTGTCCAACCAGAGACAGCGACCCGAGCAGTGCGATCGCCGTGACGAGCGTGAAGCGTCTGCGCATGTCCACCCCCTTGTGGTTCGCGCGGTGTGCGGCTGTCGCCGGAGGGTTCGAGAGGGGAGGACGATTTCCTTTGTGCAGCTGCACAAACTTGGCGGCGGGACCGTCGCCGGTGGCGGGACGCGACGGAGGCGCCAGGAGGAAGGCCGAGGGGGATGGTCACCAGGACCACCCCCCTCGGGGCGAGCTTCGGAGGCGTCAGCCGCCGATCAGGCGCTTCGACGCGTAGCTGCAGGTCACGCCGTTGCAGGCTCGGACGAAGACCGTGTTGTTCGTGCTGGACAGCCCCGAGATCGTCGCGGTGAACCGGCCAGCGCTGAGCGTCACCGGGGACCCGTACGTGACGTCGGCCGGGCTGGCGAGGTGGCTCCCGACCCCGAGCTGGACACGGCCGCCGATGTAGTACGGGCTCCATTCGTTGATGTAGGTGGACATGAATCCCCGTCCGAGCTGCGTAACCGGGTAGTCGTTGTAGGTCACGACCGCCTGGAACGCAGCCGAGATCGACGCCCCGGCCTGCAGGCTGGACTCGAGCACGACGCCCGGAACGAAGTCCTCCGCCACGATGCGACCGAGCCGGTCACGGGCGCGGAACGGGAGGTCGACGCGGACCTGCTTGTTCGCCGGGTCGAACGCTCCGTTGAGGAAGGTGAGGTGGTAGCAACCGGCGAGGGGCAGGCCCTGGTACTGCGGCTCGCACGCGCCGCGCAGCTGGAAGAAGTCCTGCTGTGAGGTCGCCCGGTTCACGTGGCCGACCGGGTCCTCGACCGTGGTGGTCGAGGCCAGGTTCACGCGCTTCGCCTGGAGCTGGTAGTTCGTCTCGCCGATCTTGAAGGACCACGTGTAGCGGATCCCCTCGAGCAGCGTCTGCTCCGGCATGCTGCTGAGGTGCCACGTGAAGCGGAGCCCGTCCTGGATGGGGGAGATCGTC
>DATLGG010000127.1:0-4348 GCA_035540615.1 Actinomycetota bacterium
GTACGCGATCGTGAGCACCCACGACCGGAGGTTCTCGCCGTCGAGCAGCCGGGGATACGCGCGGAGGGCCGCCAGGAACGTCTCCTGGAAGCAGTCGTCGGCCTCGTCGGGACCCACGACGCCGACGAGGAACCGCAGGACCTCCTCGCGATGCGTCTCGAGGAACCGGTGGAACGGCGGCACCTCCATGACGATGGAACGACCGGCGCGGCTTCCGCGTGAGGTCACTCCTCGATCACGTCGAGGATGCGGGCGGCGATGCGTTCGGCGAACGAGGCGCTGAGGCCGTCCTCCGCGTGCCCGAAGCGGGCGCAGAGCATGAGTCGCTTCGGCTCTTCCGCCCGGTCGTACAGGCGGAGCGCCTCGTCGACGTCGAAGACGTGGTCGTCCAGACCGTGCACCACGATGAGCGGCACGGGCGAGATCCTGTCGACGACCTCCTCCGGCGTCGCGGGGGGGTCCCACGCGTCGGACAGTCGGTAGCCGACGGCCCTCGCCACGGCACGTCCCGAGCGGGTGCCGCTCAATCGCAAGATCCGACGCATCGCCACCGACCCGTGGCCGTCCCAACGCGCCGGCGCCGAGATCGCGACGACCGCACGCACGCCCCCGCGCAACGCCGCATGCCGCAGGACCGCGGTCCCTCCCATCGAGATGCCGACGGTCACCGGATCCGCCCCCGACTCCGCGCGCGCCAACGCGGCGACCGCCGCGACGTCGAGTACCTCGAGGTCGCCGTACGTGCAGACGCCCCCGCTGTCGCCGTGGCCGCGGAAGTCGAAGGCGTACACGGTGAAGCGTCGAGCCAGCCGTTCGGCGAAGTCCACGACGCGGCGCTTGCGGTGCCAGCCGAGGAACCCGTGGCAGAGGATCAGCGGCGGCCCACCTTCCCCGAGGCGGGAGCCCGAGAGCACGACCCCGTCTTCGGTCCGGACCCGGAAGGCGGCGGTCGGTGCGCGGTAGGGGCGGGAGAGCAAGCGCTGGGCGGCGGCCATCGGCCGCCCAGCCTAGCGTCTCGGCGCCCTCTGCTACCCTCGCTGCGGTGCGGCGCATCGTCGTCCTGACGCATCGACAGCCCGCCGAGATCCTCCCGGCGCTGAACGCGCTCGCGCTCGACGTGAAGACCGAACCGCCCACCCCCGACACGATCGATCGCTTGACGGATCTCGAGCCAGACGTCCTGCTCGCGGACGCGCTCGAGGATCCGGAGCGGATCTTCGGCCTCCTCTCCTCGCCCGGCGCCGCCGCGGTGCGGATCCCGCGCGTGGCGCTCCTCCGCAGGACGGACCTCGAGCGACTCCCGTGGCCCCGATGCGTCGAGGACATCGTCTTCGCCGACGCCACCCCGGAAGAGCTCCGCCTGCGCTTCGCCCTCGCGCGTGGACGCGTCCCCGAAGACACGGCCGAGCTCATCCGAGCGGGGCCGATCTCGATCAACCCGGAGACGTACCAGGTGACGATCGCCGGACGGACGCTCGACCTGACGTACAAGGAGTTCGAGCTGCTCAGATTCCTCGCGGCCACGCCAGGCCGGGTCCACACCCGCGTGGCGCTGCTCCGCGAGGTGTGGGGATACGATTTCTACGGCGGAACCCGGACCGTCGACGTCCACATCCGACGTCTCCGCGCGAAGCTGGGTCCCGAGCACGAGCACCTGATCGAGACCGTCCGCGGCGTGGGGTATCGGGCCGCGTCCGGTTAGGCCGTCCGGGGGACACCACCGCAGGCAGGGGACACGGCGGCCCTGGAAGGGGCCAGTACGAGAACCGTCCCGTGGAGCCATTCACGCCATCCTCCGGAGAAGGCATCCTGGGCCCATGCCACCGATCAGGGTCTTGATCGCAGACGACCATCCGATGGTCCGCCAGGGGCTGTCCACCCAGCTCGCCAGCATCCCCGACGTGGAGGTGGTGGCCGAGGTGGCGGGCGGGCGCGAGGCGACGGCCGCGAGCCTGCGGGACGCGGTGGACGTCGCCTTCCTCGACCTGCGGATGCCGGAGGGCGATGGCATCGCAGCGGCCCGGGCGATCCGCGAGGCGCGCCCCTCGACCCGGGTGATCCTGTTCACCGTCGAGGTCGACCGCGACCGCGTGGAAGCGGCGATCCGGGCCGGGGCGGACGGCTACCTGCTGAAAGAGGCGGGTACGCCGCAGCTCGCGGAAGCGCTCGCACGCGTGCTCTCGGGGCAGCGCTTCATCGACCCCGCCCTCGTCAGCATCCTCATGGACCGCGCCGCATCGGCGGAGTCCGAAGGCCGCGGCGGGGCGCTCTCTCCACGGCAACGGGAGATCCTGCTCGAGGTGGAGCGGAAGGCCTCCGACCGCGAGATCGCCGACCGCCTGGGGATCTCCCCGGAGACCGTGCGCACGAACCTCGACCGCGCGTTCCTGCGACTCGGCGTGGCGACCCGCGCCGCTGCGGTCGCGCAGGCCCGCCGTCGAGGCCTCCTCGCCGGCGCGTAACGAAGAATTAACCCCTCCGAAACCATCGCGGGCGCGGACCCGCGCTACCCTCGCGACGTCGACCGGAAGGAGGGGGAATGACCACACCGAAAGACGTCCTGTCGCTCGCGAAGGATGCCGACGCGCAGGTCGTGGACCTGCGGTTCTGCGACCTGCCGGGACTGATGCAGCACTTCTCGGTCCCGATCGCCCAGCTCGACGAGGACTCGTTCGAGTCGGGCTTCGGGTTCGACGGCTCCTCGATCCGCGGCTTCCAGGAGATCCAGGAGTCGGACATGCTGCTCCTGCCCGACCCCGAAGGCGCCTACATCGACCCCTTCCTCAAGCACCCCACGCTCGTGCTCCACTGCTTCGTGAAGGATCCGATCACCGGCGAGATGTATTCACGCGACCCCCGCGGCATCGCGCGGAAGGCCGAGCTCTACCTCCAGCAGACGGGCATCGCGGAGACCTCCTACTGGGGCCCGGAGTGCGAGTTCTACATCTTCGACTCGATCCGGTTCGACCAGAACGAGCACGAGGGCTACTACCACATCGACGCCATCGAGGGCGTGTGGAACTCGGGCGCCGAGGAGGGGGGCCGCAACCTCGGGTACAAGCCGCGGTACAAGGAGGGCTACTTCCCCCTGCCCCCGATGGATCACTACCAGGACCTGCGGACCGAGATGTCGCTCAACATCGAGAAGCTCGGGATGAAGGTCGAGGTGCACCACCACGAGGTCGGCACGGCCGGTCAGGCGGAGATCGACATCCGGTTCGACACGCTGCTCAAGAGCGCCGACAACGTCATGAAGTTCAAGTACGCGGTCAAGAACACGGCACGCCAGCACGGCAAGACCGTGACGTTCATGCCGAAGCCGATCTTCCAGGACAACGGATCGGGGATGCACAGCCACCAGAGCCTGTGGAACGGCGACGAGAACCTGTTCTGGGACGAGATGGGCTACGCGCAGATCTCCGACGCGTGCCGCTGGTACATCGGCGGCCTGCTCCAGCACGCGCCGGCTTTGCTGGCGTTCTGCGCTCCGACGACGAACTCGTACCGCCGGCTCGTGCCCGGCTACGAGGCGCCGATCAACCTCGTGTACTCGCAGCGCAACCGCTCGGCGTGCGTCCGGATCCCGGTGTACTACAAGACGCCGGCCGCGAAGCGTCTCGAGTTCCGCTCCCCTGATCCTTCGGCGAACCCGTACCTCGCGTTCAGCGCGATGCTCATGGCCGGGCTCGACGGGATCCGGAACAAGATCGAGCCGCCGGACCCGATCGACAAGGACCTGTACGACCTCCCGCCGGAGGAGGCCGTGAACGTCAAGCAGGTCCCGGGTTCGCTCGAAGAGGTGATCGACGCGCTCGAGGCGGACCACCAGTTCCTCCTCGAGGGCGGGGTCTTCACCCAGGACGTGATCGACACCTGGATCGACTACAAGCGCACACGGGAGATCGACCAGATGCGGCTTCGGCCCCACCCGTACGAGTTCCACCTGTACTACGACATCTAGGGGAGATGGATCGCGGAGGGCCGCCGGGGAACCGGCGGCCCTTCACCCTCCTCAGTGGCAGTTCGTCGTGATCGCGGAGACCTCGGGGAAGCTCAAGACGCATCCTTCGGCGTTCACGGTCGCCCGCACGTCGAGGGACGCCACGACCCACGGCACGACGGGGTCGGAGGAGCGCTTCCCGCTGCGACGGCGGAAGGCGCCGAAGACCTGGATCGTGCGCCCGCCCTCGATGACCGAGAGATCGCGCAGCACGATCCGGTAGCGCGCGTCGGGCTGTGCCCCTCCCGTGAAGATCAGCAGGGCCCGCTCTCCCCACGCGTTGAAGCCGGTGACGACCTCGCGGGCGGACGGCGGGGTCTTCTCGATGATCCCGTTCGCCTCCTGCGG
>DATLGG010000128.1:0-5896 GCA_035540615.1 Actinomycetota bacterium
CCTCGAGGCCGAGCTCCTCCGCGCGGACCCGCTCGTCCAGGCCGGCCGCCCTCAGCGCCGCGGCTCCCCGCTCCCGCGGATGCCCGAGCCTCGCGAGCGCGTTCGCCATCGTCTTCCGTCGCTGGGCGAAGCCCTCCTCCACGAGCGCGAACAGCGCTCGCTCGGGGACGTCGACGGACGGAGGCCGCCGCTCGAGGCGGACGAGCACCGACTCCACCTTCGGCTCGGGCCAGAAGACCTGCCGCGGGATCCGCCTCGTCACGCGAGCCTCCGCCCGGTACGCCACCTTCAGGCTCACCGCACCGAACGCCGCCTCACCCGGTCGGGCCGCGAGCCGCTCCCCGACCTCGCGCTGCACCATGATCACCATCGGGTCGATGCCCGGCGCGTGCTCCAGCAGGTCGAGCACCACGGGGACCGCCACGTTGTACGGCAGGTTCGAGGCCATGCGCCACGAGCCGGCGCCGAGCACCTCCGACCACACCGCGCGGGTCGCATCCTCCCGAACGACCCGGACGTGCTCCTCCCCCGCCGTCACCTCGCCCAGCGCCGAGAGCAGCCGCCGGTCGAGCTCGAGCGCGAGGACCTCGGCGCCGCTCTCCGCGAGCGCGAGCGTGAGGGACCCGAGCCCCGCGCCGATCTCGACGAACCGCTCGCCAGGCGCGGCGCCCGCGTCGCGCGCGATCGCCCGCGCGAGGTTGGGGTCGGCGAGGAAGTGCTGCCCGAGCGCCTTGCTGGGACGGATGTCGTGGCGAAGGGCCAGATCCTGAAGCGCCCGGCGGCTCAGCAGCCGGCTACCACTCGAGCCGGACGCGGATGAGCCCGGTGGAGAGGGGGGCGAGGCGAGCGAAGGCGTCGTCGGAGAGGTCGATGATCCAGTCCTTGACGAACGGTCCGCGGTCATCGATCACCACGGTAACCGTTCTGCCGTTCGCCAGGTTCGTGACGCGCACCTGCGTGCCCTTCGGAAGCGTCTTGTGCGCGGCCACCATCCCCGACCGGTGGTACCAGGAGGCGGTCCCGCTCTGGGTGTTCGGATCCCGCGTGCCGACGAGGACGATCTCGCTCACGGGGTTCCGGACCCGCTTCCGCGACAGGACCTGCCGAGCGGCGGGCTTCCCGTCCTCGAGCCGGACCCGGAAGCGCACCTCCTCCAGGCCCGGAACACCCGCCCGCTTGACCTGGCGCTGTCCGCGCACCAGACGGTCGGTCTCTCGCGTCTTCGTGGTGAACGGGATCTCGGTCTGCTCCGACCGCGTGTCGTAGCGGACGCGGGTGACGCTCACGACGTCGCCGTCGGCGAGTGACGCGTGCACGGGCGGTCGGACCTGGTCGTGCCGCTTGAGGATCACGCCGAGGCTGTCGAGCAGGTAGCCGACGTCGGGCGCGTTCGTGATCAGGTCGCTCGTCTCGCCGTCCACGCGCAGGCGGATCCGGACGGCCCTGCGGAACTCGATCACGTCCCCATCCGCGATCGCCGCTCCGCGCGACGGCCGCACGAAGGCGTTGCGCCCCGCTCGCAGGTTGATCTGCTCGAGGACGTCGTCGACGGTGCGGCCGATCACGTGGACCGTTCGGGCCGAGCCGTTGAGGACGAGGCGGATCTCCTTCGCGTGGTCGACGCTGATCCGCATGCCCTCCCGCAGCGGCGAGCCCGCGGGGGGGCGCACACGGTCGTGCTCGCCGAGAGCGATCTGCTCGCCGTCGAGGAGGTCACCGACCGTCCCGGCGATCGTCCGGACCGCCGTCGGCTGCCCGTCCACCACGAGCACCACTTCCTTCTCGAGGCGGAGGTAGACGACGAGGCCGCCGAGGAGGATGAGGGCGAGCAGCACGCGCGACCGGACGCTCGGGACCGGGAGCGTGCGGCGGACCCGCTCCCGCCGGGGCCGTGATGCGCGCGGGCGGCGCTCAGGCGGCAGGGGGGACCGCATCCGAGGGTGGATCGGGTCGGGCACGTTCCCGGAAGGCTACCAACCCGAGCTGGGGAGTGACAAACCTCGCATCCCGCCTCAGGAGGGGAGCTCGAAGGCCCGCCGGGCGTTCTCGCGCGTCGCGGCCGCGACGGCATCGGCCGACTCGCCCCGCGCCGCCGCCACCGCCTCGACGACCGCCACCGCGTTCGCCGGTTCGTTCGGCCGGCCGCGCAACGCCTGGGGGGGCAGGTAGGGGCTGTCGGTCTCGACGAGCAGGAGGTCCGAGGGGAGCACGGCCGCGGCGCGACGGAGTCCCTCGTTCTTCGGGTACGTGACCGGTCCCGCGAACGAGCAGAACCATCCGCGCGCCGCCGCCTGCTCCGCCATCGTCTCCTCGCCGCTGAAGCAGTGGAGCACGACCCGCTCGACCCGCTCCTCGTCGAGGATCCGCAGGGCGTCCGGCCATGCCTCGCGGACGTGGACGACGAGGGCCTTCCCCGTCTCGCGGGCGAGGGCGCAGTGGACGCGCAGCGCGCGCTGCTGATCGTCCGGAGGCGACAGGAGGCGGTAGTAGTCGAGGCCGGTCTCCCCGACGCCGACGACGCGCGGGTCGGCGAGCAGAGCCTCGACCGCGGAGCCCGCGGCCGCGTCGAACGCCGACGCCGAGTGCGGATGAACCCCCGCCGTCGCGAAGACCCCCGGAAGCGAGTCGGCGAGCTCGCGCGACCGCTCGCTCGACTCCCGATCGACCCCGACGCAGACGAGGGTCTCGATGCCGGCGGCGCGCGCTCGCTCGGCGAGCGCCGGCGGATCACCCTCCATCAGGAACAGGTGGCAGTGCGTGTCGACGAGGCCCGCGGCGGCTTCTGCCCCCATCTACTCCTCGAGCCTCGGGAAGAGCGGCTCCGCTCGGTGCGAGCGCGTGCCCGGCTCGAGGCCGCCCCACGACGCGGCATCCGGCAGGCGCTGATCGTCGAGCCGCGCGGCCGGGCCGAGCGCCGACCACAGGCGCCTCGCCGCCCTCGGCATGACCGGGAGGATCAGGACCGCGAGGATCCGCAGGATCTCTGCCGAGGCGTACATCACCGACGCCAGCTCCTCTCGCGCGGCCGGGTCCTTCGCAAGCTTCCACGGCGCGCGCTCGACCAGGTACTGGTTCGCCGCATCGACCACGTCCCACACGGCCGCGACGGCCCCCGACAACGCCATGTCTCCCATCGCCCGGTCGTAGCGCGCGACGACGTCCTCGACCGTCGCCGGCAAGGTTCCCGCCGCACCCTCCTGCGTCGCCTCCGGGACCTCGCCTCCGAAATAGGACGCCAGCATCGCGAGCACGCGACTCGCGAGGTTGCCGAGACCGTTCGCCAGGTCGGCGTTGTAACGAGCGAGCATCGACTCCCACGAGAAGTTCCCGTCCTGGCCGAACGGCACGTCGCGCAAGAAGTGGTAGCGGTACGCGTCGACCCCGAAGTGATCGACGAGCTGCTTCGGGTGGATCCCCGTCAGCTTCGTCTTGGACATCTTCTCGCCCCCGACGAGCAGGAACCCGTGCGCCCAGACCCGTCGCGGCGGATCGATGCCGGCGGCCATCAGCATCGCCGGCCAGTAGATCGCGTGGAAGCGGATGATGTCCTTGCCGATGAAGTGGACGTCGGCCGGCCACGTTCGTCCGAACCGCTCTTCGTCGTCGGCGTACCCGGCCGCGGTGATGTAGTTCGTCAGCGCGTCGAACCACACGTAGCAGACGTGCTTCGGGTCCCACGGCAGCGGCACCCCCCAGGCGAACGAGGTGCGCGAGATCGAGAAGTCGCGCAGCCCGCCGCGGATCGTCGACAGGACCTCGTTGCGCCGCGCCTCCGGCTCGATCGCCGAGGGGTTCGCCTCGTAGTGCTCCAGCAGACGGTCCTCGTAGGCCGAGAGACGGAAGAAGTAGTTCTCCTCGCTCATCGCCTCGACGGGCTTGCCGTGGATCGGGCACATCCCGTCCACGAGCTCGTCCTCGGTGTAGTACGCCTCGCACGAGACGCAGTACAGGCCCTCGTAGGACCCCAGGTAGATGTCATCACGGCCGTTGCCGTGGACCGCCTGGAGGAGCTTCGCCACCGCCCGCTCGTGGCGGGGCTCCGTCGTGCGGATGTAGTCGTCGTGGGAGATCTCGAGGAGGTCCCAGACCTCCCTCCAGCGAGGCTCCATCCGGTCGACGAACTCCTGCGGCTCGAGCCCCTGCTCCCGTGCCGCCTGCGGGACCTTCTTCCCGTGCTCGTCGGTCCCGGTCAGGAAGAACACGCGCTCCCCGCGGAGCCGCCGGTAGCGGGCGACGAAGTCAGCGGCGACGGTCGTGTAGCCGTGCCCGATGTGCGGCACGTCGTTCGGGTAGTAGATCGGCGTCGTGATGTAGAAGGTGTCCTTCATCGGCGCCCGCGATTCTCCCACAGCGATCCGAGCTCCCTAGACCTCGAAGCCTCCCGAAGCGGCGGCCGCCTCGACCCTCTGCATGTCCTCAGGCAGGGGGTCCGCCCGGCGGCAGACCTCCAGGACGAGCCGGGCCTGCTCATCCACGGGAGGGAGGCGGTGCTCCAGCTCCGCTCTCTCGATCTCAGAGCGCAGCACCCCCAGGGATCGCAGCAGCATGATCGCGACCGCCGGCTGTCGAGCTCCGATGATCCTGATCTGGTCGAAGGCCCTGCCGAGCAGCTCGGGGTGGGTCAGCTCGTTGAGTCGCAGGATTCGCCGTCCTTCCTCGCCCGGAACCACCCGGGGCGGAAGGTCGCGCTGGAACAGCTCGATCAGCATCGCGTTCAGGTGAACGATGACCTCGTAGGCGCTCGTCGGATCGTTCACCCCCGGCGACAGCGCGCGCAGGGCGACGTCGACGATCTGCCGCATCCCGAACTCGATGTCCTCCTGCATCGTCCGCTCGGGCCCGTACTGGAAGTGCTCGTCCAGCGCCTCGGCGAGCTCGTCCACGTCTGCTGGAGCCGGCGACACGAACCCGAGCGGTGTCCCTTCCGAGACGAAGTGACCCGTCCTGACCACCTGGCGGAACGTCGCCCCAGGCTGCAAGGACGCGAGGACACGGCCCGAGTCCACCTGCTGGATCCACCCTCGCTGCCGTGCCGGTATCGGCGTGCCCTCCTCGCTCTCCTCCGGAGGCTCCGGCTCGGGAGGACCCTCCGTGCGAGGCAAGCGGCGGATCTGCTCGATGGCCTCGTCCGCGATCCGATTGATGAGCTCTCCCACCTGCATGGACCGGGCGCTGTGGTCGATGAACGCGAGGATCGCGAGAGCCGTCAGGACGGCCAGCAGGAGCCCGACCGCCACGGAGAGGTTCGGGATCACGGCCTCCTCGCCGTTCTCGCCCGGCGAGCGCACGGCGCGCAGGATCAGCAGGCAGTAGGTGAAGGTCCCCATCACGAAGCCGAGGACGGCCTGGTTCTTCCGGTCCCTGAGGAACCCTCGGAGGATCCGAGGGCTGAACTGGCTGGAGGCCAGCTGGACCGAGACCACGGTGATCGAGAAGACGACCGCGGCAACCGTGATGATCGCCCCGGCGATGGTCGAGAGCATCGCCCGGGCGCTGTCCACCGTGGAGCGCAGGTACGCTGGGAGGGCCTCGCCGTTGACGACGGAGTCCGCGAAGAGCATCCCGTGCGCCACGACGAGGGCGCCCAACACGTACAGCGCGGGCTTGAAGAAGAGGCTGGACCGGAAGCGCTCGAGCAGCGCCTGGATGTTGATCATAGGGTCTCTCTACCCAGCGCCGCACGGTAGAGCGCGTTCTTCGGGGCGCCGGTGCTCTCGGCGACGGCCCCGACCGCGTCCCGGCGAGTCATCCCGGCGGCGACGAGGTCCTCGACGCGTCCGACGAGCTCGTCGAGGTCCGGTCCCCCGGAGGGCGCCGCTCCTTCGATGACGAGCACGACCTCGCCTCGGGGGGTCGAGAGGCTCGCGGCGACCTCGGACAGCCGTCCGCGCAGGAC
>DATLGG010000129.1:0-2176 GCA_035540615.1 Actinomycetota bacterium
CTGCTCGAGCATCCGCACGCGCTCCGCGCGGGTGAGGGCCAGGCCCTCCTCGTCGGCGATCTTCCCGAACAGCTCCTCGATCTGGCGCCGGACCTCGACCTGGTTGGACAGGTCGAGCTTCGGGTCGAGGTCCTGGATGACCCGGTTCTGGATCCGGAACTTCACGTCGCGGAACGACTCACGCGTCGGGCCCTGGCTCATCAGCCGCGGCGCCTGGGTCGGCGGGGGACCGCCGGCCGGCGGTGCCGGAGGCACCGGTGCGCCCGGTACGGCCGGCACTCCCGGCGTGGCTCCCGGGCCAGCCGCGGGCGCTGCGCCCGGACGCGCGCTCTCGATGCGCTTCAACAGTGACATTCGACTACTCCCCTTCTCGCCCTGAGGGACCTGGAGTGATGAACCGGATCATCGCCATGCGAAGAGTGACTTCTTTGGAGCCGGCTTCCGCTCGGCGGCCGCCACCGGTGCCTCGACGTGCCCCCGGGCCACGGCCGTGGCCAGGCGGAGGATGTCCTGCGACACCTGCGCTTCGCGGTTGCTGAGGTAGAACGGTACGCCGCGGTTGAGCGCGTAGACCACGCTCCGCCCGTCGCTCACGATCGTGTGATCGACCTTCCGGCCGATCGACTGCTCGACGTCGGTCACCCGGATCCCCAGGGTGGAGTCGGCGCGATTGAGGACCAGGCGGACCTTTCCGGGCTCGTAGCCCAGCTGGTCGGCCACCTCGAGGAACAGGCGCATGTTCTTGATGCTCGTGATCTCGAGGCTCAGCATCGTGAGGATCACGTCCGCCGCGTCCAGGATCGCGAGCGTCGTGTCGTTGAAGCTCGACGTGCAGTCCACGATCACGAAGTCGTTGTCGCGCCGAAGGGCCTCGAGGACCCGCTTGACCGCCGTCGGTGTCACGAGCTCGGCCATCTCGGGCGAAGGGGGTGCGAGCAGCACCCGGATCCCGGCCGAGTGGTTGATGACGAAGGTGTCGAGTGACTCCGGCTCCCCGGCCTCGAGCTCGGGCACCAGGTCGGCAATCGACTTGTTCTTCGGATTGAGGTTCAGCAGGACGCCCACGTCCCCGAACTGGAACGAGCCGTCGACGAGGACCACCTTGCGGCCAAGGTCGGTTGCCAACGCGACGGCCATGTTCACCGCGACCGTGGTCCGTCCCACGCCGCCCTTCGGGCTGAACACCGCGACGACCATGGCCGGTTCCCGGCCTGAGTCGGCGGCCGCAGCACCGGGCCCACCGGCCGCTGGTTGAGCAGCGCCGATCCGCGAGCGCTTGTCGCGCTCTCGCGTGTGAACCTGGCGGATGGACCCGATCAGCTCATCGCTGCTGAATGGCTTGACGAGGAACTCCCGCGCGCCGGCGAGCATCGACCGGCGGAGGTAGTCCGCCTCGCCCTGGACGGACATCATCACGACCGCCGCGTTCGGGGCCCGCGACGCGAGCTGCTCCGTGGTCGCGATGCCGTCCATGCCCGGCATGTTGATGTCCATCAACACGACGTCCGGGTTGAGGCGACTCGCCAGCTCGATCGCCTCCTCGCCGGACGCGGCCGACCCGACCACTTCGACGTCACTCTCGAAGCCGAGCAGCTTGGTGAGATGGTCGCGGGTCTCCGGAATGTCGTCGACGATGAGGACGCGAATCTGGTCGGGCATGGATGACCTGGTCGTTCTGCCTGTCTGCGGATGCGGGGTGGGACGTGGGAGTCGGGCGAGCCTGGAGGCCGTGGGCCGGCTCCCGCTGGGAGGTCGCGCGCGACCGGTGACTACTAGGGCGTCTCCTCCTCCGGCGCCGCGGGCTGCCCGGGCTCACGATCGGGCAGGAGCGCTTCGATCACCTGTGGAACGAGCACGTCGTACTCGTTCACGAGCACGGACAGCGTGATGCCGGTGGTGTCTTCGGGAGCCGGGATGATCGGCTCGGTGGTGGCAGGATCACGGAAGTCGCCGGGGGATCGGAGGACCAGGGACATCGAGCTCCCGACCTGGGTCTGGGCGTGCTTGATGACCTCGGATTGCTGCGCGTTGGCGGAGAGAATGACAATCTCGCGCTGGTCGTTCAGGGCCGTCCCGGTCCCGGGATCAGTCGTTCCTTCACCGCCCTCCGCCGGCGCGGGCGGCGGCGGAGGGCGGTGAAGGAACGACTGATCCCGGGACCGGGACGGCCCTGAAC
>DATLGG010000130.1:0-2810 GCA_035540615.1 Actinomycetota bacterium
GGGTCGAGCTCTTCGACTGGCGACGGGGCTTCAAGTTCTCCACGTACGCGACGTGGTGGATCCGCCAGGCGATCACCCGCGCGATCGCCGACCGCGGCCGCCAGATCCGGATCCCCGTCCACGTCCAGGAGCGCCTGCGGAAGGTCCGGCAGGCTAGGGAGCGGCTCGTGCAGAAGACGGGCCGGGAGCCGACCCCCGAAGAGCTCGCGAAGGAAGCCGACGTCCCCGTCGAGGCTCTCGAGGAGCTGGAGACGGCCTCGCGCCAGGAGCCACGCTCCCTCCAGGAGCCCGTCGGCGAGGATGCGGAGCTCGGGGACCTCGTCGCGCAGATGGAGACCGACAACCCGGTCGACGCGGTCGAGGACACGATGATGCGCGAGGAGATCGCGCAGGCCGTCGCAACGACGCTCGAGCCGCTCGAGCGCCGCGTCGTGGGGCTCCGGTACGGCCTCGGGAACGGCCGGACGATGAGCCTGCGCGAGGTGGGGGAGGCGGTCGGGGTCTCCGCCGAGACCGTGCGCAAGGTGGAGCGCGAGGCGCTCCGGAAGCTGCGCGACGCGGAGCTGCTCCAGGGCATCTGGTGAGGCCGTGCCGGTCGCGGTGATCGGCGCGGGCGGCGCCGTCGGCCGCGCGCTCGTCCCTCGTCTGGTTCCGCGCGCGACCGAGGTCCGCGCCCTCGTCCGGGACCCCGCGGTCGCCCGGTCGCTCCGCACGGCCGGGGCGAAGGTCGCGGTGGGCGACGTGGACGACCGCGACACCCTCGTCGCGGTGCTCTACGACGCCCATACCGTCTGCCACCTCGTCGGGGGGCTCTTCGTCGAAGAAGGGGAGCACCGCGAGCGGAACCTCGAGTCCACCCTCGCGGTCGTCGAGGCCGCCGCCGCGTCGAACGTTCGACGCCTGCTCTTCCCGTCGTTCCCCGGCGCCGACGCTGGCGCGGCGAACGCCTTCCTCCGCGCCAAGGGGGAAGCCGAGGAGGCGATCCGCGGATCGGGGATCGAGCACGTGATCGTCCGCTCCACGCACCTCGTCGGGCCATCGACCGCGTGGCCGCGGGAGATCGCGCGGCTCGCCCGACGCAGACCCTCGGTGGTCCCGGGGACGGGCCGCCAGCGCGTCGCTCCTGCGGGGCTCGAGGACCTCGTGGCGGTGCTCGTCGCCGCCGACGACCGGGCGTCACCGCCCGCGGGCACGTTCGGCCTCCAGGGACCGCAGACGCTAACCCTCGACGAGGTGGCGGATCGCCTCGCCGGCCCGCGCCGCTGGCGCCGCCACACCGACCGGCCCCCCGGGGTGGCACCGACCGCCGCCGAGGTCCTGTCCGCAGACTGCGTGGCCGACGCCCCCGACGCGCTCGCGGCCTTCGGGCTCGAGGCGACGCCCGTCCTGCGCGGTTCGCCCGATGCGCACCCCCCGGGTGGGCAGAACGGGTGACCGAAGATGGCCACAAGGGGCTACTCAATAGGTCCCTCCAGATGACCGATTCTCCAGAGGAGATGAGGCGCCATGTCGGGCGGAGGTCCTCGTGAACGAGATCGTGACGCTGGCGCTTCGAGCGGTCCGTCATCCCCAGACGGGGTTGGCGGCGGTGCTTTCGGCGGCGAGCGCCGATCTGCACGGGCGCATCGGAGCGATCTACCTCGCGCCTGCCGGTCCTGGGCCGGTCGAGCTGGTCGCGGCCGCGGGCAGAGACATCGATCGCATCGGGTCACCGGGAGCGGTCCATGGTCGGACGTCCGAGGTCGTCCGCGTCCTCGTGCTGCAGACGACCGCGGAGTGGGGCCCCACCCCCACGGGACAGCCCGAGCCGTGGAGCTCCTACCCGTACCAGGGGCGCGTCTCGACCCCCTTGCCCTCCGGCGGCGCCTGCCTGCTCTTGATCGCGGGGGAAGCGCCGAACGACCCCGAACTGCTCCGTGAGGTCTCGGCGCCCATCGCGCTGCTCGCCGGTGCGCTCGCCTCGGCACGTGAGCTGGAGGCGCTGCGCAGTGAGCTGCACGCGGTGCGCCAGTCGAAGACGTTGATGGCCGCCGGGCTCCAGCACGATCTCCGGGCGCCGCTCACGTCGATCCTCGGCTGCGCGCGGACGCTGCGGACGCAGGGACAGCTGTTGAGCGAGGAGGAACGCGCGGAGCTGCTCGACATCGTCGCGTCGCAGTCGGAGCGGATGAACGGCATGGTGTCCGAGGCGCTGAGCTCCGACCCCATCGCCGAGGACAGCCCGCTGCGGCGATCGGCGGTGTCGACCCAGGAAGTCGCGGCTCGTGCCGCTGCGGCGGCACGCGTGGGGCGCGGCGGCGACGTGGACATCCAGGTGGCCGACGACCGTCTCGTGACGGACTCGAACCGCCTCGAGCGGGTGCTGCTCAACCTGCTGGACAATGCCCTCAAGTACAGCCCCGAGGGCAACCCGGTGCACCTCCTGGGCTCGTGGCGGGACGACGAGTACGTGTTCGTCGTGGCCGACGCCGGTCCCGGCGTCACGCCATCCGTCGTGCCGACGCTGTTCAGCGCGTACGCGACCGACCCCCACCGGAGCGGTGGCATCGGCCTTGGCCTCCACTCGGTCGCGACGCTCGCGCGCGACCTCGGCGGACGTGTCGCCTACGCCCGCAAGGAGGGCTGGACGAGGTTCTGCGTGACGATCCCCGACATGGCGCGCGACGCGGCCCCGATCGGCGCGGAGGAGGTGCCGGCATGATGCTCGACGTCATCGCCGGGCGCCTCGGCGCGAGCGACATGTTCGTGTTCCACCGTGTGGAGCACAGCCGCCTCGTCAACCTCGACGGCTACGGGCGCGGGGCCGGGTG
>DATLGG010000131.1:0-12132 GCA_035540615.1 Actinomycetota bacterium
CGCTCCTCGTCGCCGCGATCCTGGCGATCGGCACGAACATGGTCGTGGAACAACGGAAGCGGGATCTCGACGAGCTCCGGGCTGTCCCGATCACGGTCTCCCCGGAGCCGACGCCGGCGCCCGGCGGCTCGGACTAGTGCCGCGACGCCGCGACGCGTTCACGGTCCCGACGCCGGTTCCGCTCCCCGCCGAGCGCGAAGGAGAGCACTGGTGGATCGAGGTGTCGAACCAACGGGTCCGTCTCTCGAACCTCGACAAGGTCTACTGGCCGGAGGAGGGGTTCACGAAGGGGGACCTGCTCGCCTACTACTACAACGTCGCCGACGTGATCCTCCCCTACCTCGCCGACCGGCCGCTCACCATGAAGCGCATGCCCGACGGCGTCGGCGGCTCCCACTTCTACGAGAAGAACGCGCCGTCGCACACGCCCGACTGGATGCCCCGCTGCCGGGTCGAGAGCGAGGAGGACGAGGCGGGGATGGGCTACAACGACTTCCTGATGGCGAACTCGGTCGCGGGGCTGCTGTTCGTCGCGAACCTCGGAGCGATCGAGTTCCATCCCCTGCACTCGCGGTGCGGGACGATCGAGCGTCCCGACTACCTCTTCTTCGACCTCGACCCGATGGGCGCGGCGACGTTCGACGACGTGCTCGCGGTCGCCCAGCACGTTCGGGCGGCGCTCGGCGCCCTGAACCTGCCCGCCTACCCGAAGACCTCCGGCGCCACCGGACTGCAGATCTACGTCCCCTTGGCCGACGCGCTCGGCTACGACGCCGTCCGCTCGTTCGTCGGGACCGTCGGTCAAGCGATCCGGCGCGCCGATCCGGACCGCGTGACGATGACGTGGGACACGCGCAAGCGCGGCGCCAAGATCTTCATCGACCACAACATGAACCGGCGTGGCGCGAACATCTCGGCGGTCTACTCCGTCCGGCCGGAGCCGGGCGCGAGCGTCTCGACGCCGCTGACGTGGGAGGAGATCGAGCGCGGGGACATCTCGCCGCGCGACTTCACGATGGAGAACATCCACGAGCGGCTCGCCGAGGTGGGTGATCTGTTCCGGCCGGTGCTCGACGACCCGGTCCACGTCCGCGAGGCGATGCGCGCGGTGGGCGTCGACCCCGGTCCGGAGCCCGCGACCGACGAGGGACGATCGCTCGCCGAGTACGAGCGGAAGCGGGACTTCGGCGGCACGCCCGAGCCGCCGCCGGCGATCCCGGACCGCCCCGGGAACAGCTTCGTGATCCAGAAGCACGACGCGACCCGCCTTCACTACGACCTCCGCCTGGAACGCGGCGGGGTGCTCGTCTCCTGGGCCGTCCCGAAGGGACTGCCGCTCGAACCGGGCGAACGCCGGCTCGCCGTCCAAACGGAGGACCACCCGCTCGACTACGGCTCGTTCGAGGGCTGGATCCCGGAGGGGCACTACGGCGCCGGCGAGGTGAAGATCTACGACCGGGGCACCTACGAGCCGATCGAATGGCGCCACGACAAGGTCACGTTCCGCCTGCACGGGGAGCGCCACCGTGGCGAGTACCACCTCGTGAAGACGAGGGAGAACTGGCTCGTCTTCCTCTCCCGCAGATCGGCGGAGGAGCAGGCGTCCGGCGCGCCGGATCTGCGTCCGATGCTCGCCGAGCCCTGGCCGGAGCCGTTCGACGACGAGCGATGGCGGTTCGAGCCGAAGCTCGACGGGATCCGGGCCCTGGCCTACATCCGCACCGACGGGACGCGGCTCGTGTCGCGGACGGGACGCGACCAAACGGCGCAGTACCCGGAGCTCGCGAACCTCGCGAGGTTCGTCAACGCGCGAGACGCGGTGATCGACGGCGAGATCGTGGCGCTGGACGAGGAAGGGAGGCCGTCGTTCGAGCGGCTGCAGCAGCGCATGAACCTGACGTCGCCGCGCGACGTCGAGCGCGCTCGTCGTGACGTTCCGGTGCTCCTCTACGCGTTCGACGTGCTGTGGGTCGACGGACGGGACCTGACGGGCGAGCCCCTCGAAGAACGGCGTGCGGAGCTGGAGCGGATCGCCACCGAGATCGGCGTCCTCCGTCTCACGACGGTCATCGACGGCCGAGGCACCGACCTGTTCGCCGCCGCGAAAGATCTCGGCTTCGAGGGGATCCTCGCGAAGCGGCTCGGCAGCCGGTACGCGCCGGGCCGCCGGTCGAAGGAGTGGCGGAAGATCAAGGCGGTCAACCGGCAGGACTGCGTGATCCTCGGGTGGACCCGGGGAGAGGGAGCGCGCTCATCCACGTTCGGGTCCCTGCTGGTCGGCGCCTACCGCCGCGAGGAGGGAGACCTCGTGTGGATCGGGCAGGTGGGGACCGGGTTCACCGCAGCGCTCCTCGACGACCTCCTCGCGCGGCTGCGGTCGATCGAGAGCGACGACCCGCCGATCGAGGACCGGTCGCTCCGCGCGGTCAAGGGCGCCCGTTGGGTCCGTCCCGAGCTCGTCTGCGACGTCGAGTACCTCCAGATGACGAAGGCCGGGAAGCTCCGCGCCCCGTCGTTCAAGGGACTCCGCCCCGACAAGCGTCCGAGCGAGTGCCTGCTCGAGCCGCCCGCACCTAGCTGAAGGGCTCGAACCCGGCACGGACGAGGAGGGCCCGCGCCTCGCGCTCGTCGAGACCGCGGGTGAGCAGCTCCTGGAGCAGGCGGCCCGGCGCGAGGCTCCGGCCGCAGCTCGGGCAATACCCGAAGTGCGGCTCGACCGGGGTCTGGCACCAGGGACAGGACGTCATCTCGATGTGGTCCCCCGAGTCGAGCCCCGTATCGGCGAGGGCATCGACGTATCCCTTGCCGTAGTCCCACAGGACGTAGTCCTCCTCGCGCGGCTCGAAGGCAGGCTCGTGCATCCGCGGCTCGCCGCTGCGGAGCATGTGCTCGAGGCTCTCCCGGAGGAGGTCCCAGCCGTAGTAGTGATCGGAGCCGCACTCGGGGCAGGCGATCACGACCCCCTTCGTGCCCTGTGGCTCGAACGCGGCGCGCATCCCCTCGAGGTCGCGGAGGTCGGCCTCGATGTTCTGTCGCTCCTCGTCGTCGAGCGGCTCGAACTCGCGCTCTTCCTCGCTCATCGTCTCCGTCCTCCACGCCACAGCGGTGCGTCGGCCCGCCCAGCGTACCGAAGGTCGCAGCAACCGCGCGCCGGACCGGTCATGACCCCGCCTCCAACAGCGAAACCGACTCCAGCACCGCTTCCGCCCGGTCGATGCATCCCGTGAGCCAGGCGGGGTCCTGCGGCCCTCGCTCGTCGACCTTCGGGTAGAGGAACGTGTTGAGGTGCTCGTCCGAGCCGACCTGCAGCCCGAGGGTCGAGACGTACTCGGCGATCGCGAACTCCCAGCTGAACAGCGCGGTCCCGTCCGGGCGGATCTGGACCCAATACGTCAGGAAGTCGTTGGGTTTCCGGGCGAAGTGGCGGATGCCGCGGGACTGTCGGACCGGAGCGAAGCCGCGCCGACGCAACGCCTCCTCGAAGCTCACACGCGGAGCATACCCACGGCCTCCACCTCAAGGGGACGAGCTGGTCAACCGATACGAACCGGGAAGGAGCACCGCACTCATGGTCGGGACATGGTGAGGACCCTCTCGTCGGGGCTGCGCGTCCGGTTGGTCGCGCTGACCCTGCTCGCGGTCGTGCCCGCGCTGGGCGTGATCCTCTATACGAACGTCCAGCATCACGACCGAGCGGCCTCGGCAGCACGCGCCGATCTCCGCCGGGCTGCCCTCCTCGTGGAGGCGCACCACGAGCAGGTGGTCGGAAGCGCCCGGCACCTACTCGTCGCCCTCCGGCAGACCCGCGAGGTCTCGGAGGGGGGCAGCGGCTGCGCTCGCGCGCTCCGCGAGATCGTTCGTCGCGACGCCCGGTACGCGAACCTCGGCGTGGTGGACACCAACGGCCTGCTGCGGTGCAGCGCGCGGAACCATCGAGGCGTCCCCCCGGACCTCACGGGCTTCGTCGGCAGCACGTTGCGCGCCGGCGCACCCGAGGCAGCACGTTTCGCGCCGGAGCCGGTCACCCGGCGCCCCTCGCTCCTGCTCTCCAGCCCGATCCTCGATGAGGAGGGACGTGTCCGCGGCGCGATGTTCGCCGCGATCGACCTCGACTGGCTGAGCATCGCCATCGGCGGGAGCCGGCTTCCGGACGGCGCGACGGTCACGATCGTCGACGACTCGGGGACCGTCCTCGTCCGACTCCCCCAGCAGGCGCGCTGGGTGGGCCGACGCAGCGTCGACGCTCCGCTGATCCGCACGATGCTGGCAGGAAGCGCGACGGCGGAGGTACCGGACCTCGACGGGGTTCAACGCCTGTACGCGTTCGCTCGCATCGGGTCCGGCGAGCGGTCGCAGGGACACATCGCGGTCGGTATCCCGGCCTCGGCCGCGTTCGCCGAGGCGCATCGGATCCTCGCTGGCGCACTCATCGTGTTCGGGCTCGCCGCGCTGCTCGCGATCGGCGCGGCGTGGCTCGGGGGCGACGTTTTCATCCTGCGACCGGTGCGTCTGATGGAGCGCCGCGCCGCCGCGGAGGAACGACGGCGGGTGGAGGAGGAGCGTCGCGAGGCCGAAGAGCGGTTCCGCGCGGCCTTCGACAACGCCCCTATCGGTATGGCGCTGACGACGGTGGAAGGCCGCTACCTGCAGGCGAACCGCGCCCTCGGGGAGCTCCTCGGGCGCTCCCCCGACGAGCTGCTCCACCTGTCGTGGCAGGACATCACGCACCCCGAGGACATCTCGCCGGATGAGCAGCTGCGCGAGCGCGCGATCGCGGGCGAGATCTCTTCGTACCAGATCGAGAAGCGGTACGTGCACCGCGAGGGCGGGCTCGTCTGGGCGCTGCTCAGCGTCTCGATCCTGCGCGACCGCCGGGGCGAGCCCCTGTACTTCATCTCGCAGATCGAGGACATCACCGAGCGGCGAGCGGTGCAGGAGAGGCTCGCCCACCAGGCGCTCCACGACCCCCTCACGGGCATGCCGAACCGCACGCTGTTCATGGACCGGCTGGAGGTCGCGCTCCACCGCCTGCGACGCACGCGCGGCATCGCCGCCGTCCTCTTCCTCGACCTCGACCGGTTCAAGGTGGTGAACGACAGCCTCGGCCACGACGCGGGAGACCGCGTCCTCGTGGCGGTCTCGGAGCGCCTCCGCACGGTGGTGCGTCCGGCGGATACGGTCGCCCGTTTCGGTGGTGACGAGTTCGTGATCCTGTGCGAGGGGATCGCCGGGTCGGCCGAGGCCGAGACGATCGCGAGCCGCATCGCGGAGGCCCTCGAGATCCCCGTCGAGCTGGGCGATGGCGAGATCGTGCTGACGGCGAGCGTCGGGATCGCGCTCGCCACCGGCCCCGAGAACCCGCTTGCCCTGCTCCGCGACGCGGACGCCGCGATGTACCGCGCGAAGGACCGCGGCCGGGCGCGGCACGAGATCTTCGACGACGACCTCCGCGGCAATGCCGTCCAGCGTCTGGACACCGAGCGCTTCCTCCGACACGCGCTCGAGCGCGATGAGATCCGTCTCTTCTACGAGCCGGTCGTGGAGCTGCCGACCGGCAGCGTGATCGGGGTCGAGGCGCTCGTGCGCTGGCAGCACCCGACCCGAGGGCTGCTCGGGCCCGGCCACTTCCTGCCGGTGGCGGAGGAGACAGGGCTGATCGTTCCGCTCGGGGCGTGGGTCCTCGACGAGGCGTGCCGCCAGGCGCGGGCCTGGCAGGAGCTGCGGCCGGAGGGGCCGCCCCTCACCGTCGCCGTGAACCTGTCCGGACGGCAGCTCGCCGACGAGAACCTCACGACGCAGGTCGCCGCGGCGATCGACCGCAACGACCTCGATCCGTCGGTCCTGTTCCTGGAGATCACAGAAGGGGTCCTGATGAGCGAGGCCGGAGCGACCGTCGAGACCCTGCGCGCGCTGAAGGAGCTCGGCGTGCGGATCTCGATCGACGACTTCGGAACCGGCTACTCGTCGCTCTCCTACCTCAAGCGGTTCCCGGTGGACATCATCAAGGTGGACCGCTCGTTCGTCGACGGCCTCGGGGACGACGCCGAAGACTCGGCGATCGTGCGAGCGATCGTCACGCTCGCACACTCCCTCGGCCTCGACGCCGTCGGTGAAGGGGTCGAGACGGAGCGTCAGCTCGAGGCGCTCCGCGGGCTCGGCTGCGACGCCGCCCAGGGATACCTGTGGAGCCGCCCGAAGCCGCCCGAGGAGATCGAACCCCTCCTGCGGGCATCGTCTCCTGCGGTGCGGCCCTCGCGCTGAGTCAGCTGGAAGCGAGCGGCCAGACCCGGGCGATCGCCTCGCCCTCCGCGCGTAGCTCCCCCGCCGATGCATCCCCCGGCTCCAGCCCGCTCACGCCACGGCCGCGCGCGACCGCTCCTCGGGCCTTCCCGAGCTGGGTCCGCCATTCGCCCGTGGCGTTCGCGAGCATCGTGCCTGCGCGGGCGAGCTTGTTCTCAAGGGTCTGCTCCATCGCGTCGAGGAGCGCCTCGAGGTCGCTGAGACAGGCTCCGATGTCGGACGCCCCTCCGTGCCGCATCGCGAGCGAGTAGAGCGCGAGCAGGACGGGGAGAGCGGTCTGGTAGGGCACGAGGACCACGCCGCGCGCGAACGCCTCCCCGTGCGCCCGGCGGCAGACCGCGAAGGCCGGATCGGGGATGCAGGCGACGGCGAAGGGCGTCGTGAGCGCGGGATCGAGGTAGGCCGCGACCTCCGCCGCGCGCTTCGCCACGCAGCGCTCGACGTCGCGGGCGAGGGCGTCGCGGCGCGCGGCATCCTCGGTGGTCTCGAGCGCTTCGAGCTCGCGCACCGCCGCCCATTTCGAGTCCACCGGCAGACGTCGTCCGTCGGGGAGGCAAAGGGCGAATTCGACGACGCGCCCGTTCACGCGGAAGTCGCGCACGACCATGTCGGGTGGGAGCGCCGCGAGCGCCTCGTGGAGCACGTTCTCTCCCGATCGCCCACGCGCGCCGCCCCCCACGAGGACCGCTTCCAGCCGGCGCACGACCTCCCAGCCGACCTCCGCCGACCGACGCTGCTCGTCGGCGTGGGCGCGCAGCGCCTCGACGACCTCGCGCGTTCGACCGAGGTCGCCGCGGAGGTCGATCTCTTCGCGGTCACGCCGAGCGAGCGCATCGGCGAGCCGGTCGATGCGCAGGCCCTGAGCCTCGAGGAGCGGGGTCGGGTCGGCAGGCGCTCGGCGTCGCAGCGCGACCGCGGTCAGACCCGCTGAGACGAGCCCGCCCGCGACGAGAGCCAGAACGAGGATGGGGATGAGGTTGTCCATGCGCCCACCCTAGCGGGGGGGTCTGACACGAACGCCTGGGAGCCCACCGGACCCCTGGCAGGGGACGGCCCCGGCCGCTTCAACCCGGCCGGGGCCGTGCAGGACCTCCTCCAGCGGCTCGCCTACGCGGCGGGCGTGCCTGGCCCGGGGCCCGGAACGACGCGGATCGTCCCGCTGGCCTCGGGGTTGTACTTGTCCATGTACGAGATCGTCGAGACCGTGTCGAACTGCCGGGCGAAGGTGGCGCCGGGGATCAGGGGCCGGTTCGTCCCGGGGCTCGAGTCGAACCTGCCGGGCGCGGTGACCGAGTGGAAGTTCTGCCCCACGTTCTTCCAGACGATCCAGCCGCCCTCGCCGACCGTCACGTCGGCCGGGACGAACCCGGTGTCGCGGATCTCCACGGTCATCGGGCTGAACCCGCGGTACGCGAAGTCCACGTTGATCCCGCGCGACATGAAGACGATCGCGTACCGGCTGCCCGGCGCGATGTAGCCGATCTCCCCGCCGGGCTTGCGCACGTCGTAGGACGCGGTGGTGACCGCCGCCGAGTTCCCCGCGTCGGCCAGGTCCTCGTAGAAGTAGATCCCGAGATCCGCCGCGTCGCCGATGCCGGACTCCCCGGTCACGATGAGCTCGAAGCGGCCCATCCACGTCGCCGGGTCCACCCGGAACGTGTAGGAGACGAGGCCGTTGGTCTCCCGCGCCGCCTGATAGAGGCGGCGGCCCACGCCGGGGAAGCCCTGCTCCCCGTCGGTGAACCGGGTGAACATCTTGATGTTGCCGGTGACGGAATGCAGCAGCTCTTCACCGGGCGCAGCCGTGGCCGGAGACGGCGCCAGGCCGATCGAGCAGACGAGCAGGAGTGAGAGCAGGAGCGGCGTTCTGCGCATGGGACGACCTCCTATCGGCGAGCCTTCATCCCTATCGTTCGGCGCGGCCTGCCGCCTCTCCTTTGTGCAGACGCACAAAGGACGTCAGCGCGAGAGGTCCACCTCGACGAGGATCAGCTCCGTCTCCGCCTCGGCGCGGAGCCGGATCTCGAGCTCGTCCCGGATCTTCGCGGCGTCACCGGTCCCGAGCCGGTCGACGCCGAGGGCGAGGTCGCCCCTGATCACGTAGAGGTACGCGCCCATCCGATCGGGGATCCGGTGGTCGACCTGCGCGCCGGCGGTCAAGCGCGAGACGTAGACGGACGCGTTCCCGTGGACCTTCACCGCGTCCCCGCCCTCGGGGGTGATCGCGGGGAGGAGCCGGTCCGTCCGATCTTCCGTGGTGAAGACCCGCTGCTCGACCCCGGGCCGGAGTCCCCGCTGCTCCGGGATGATCCACATCTGGATGAACCGCATCGGCTCCGTCTGGCTCGCGTTCTGCTCCGAGTGCCACGCCCCCGAGCCGAGGGTCATCCGCTGCACCGAACCCGCGGGCAGCGGCCCGAAGTCGCCGCCGACGTCGTCCTGGTGCCCGAAGGATCCCTCGACCACGTACGTGAGCCCCTCGATGTCGCGGTGGGGGTGCAGGGGCCAGATCGCGCCGGGGACGAGACGGTCGTCGTTGAACACGCGCAGGTTGCCGAACCCCATGTTGTCGGGGTCCCGGTAGTCGTCGAAGGAGAAGTGCCAGCGGGCGGAGAACCAGCCGCCCTCCTTCGTGTAGATCTCCGCGTCCCGCCGGACCTGGATCAGGACGCGCCCCCGATCCCGGTCAGCCGCCGCAGGGGAGACGGCGGCGGATCGTAGCGCGTGGGACGGTCCCCGAAGAGCTCGCCGATCCGCTCCGCGAGCTCGGCTGGCGACCAGCGCGCGCCCTTGTCGATCTCGGCGACGGGGGTCCATCCCTGGTAGAGCTGGACGATCCCGCCCGTGGCGTTGAAGATCTGCCCGGTGATGTGCCGCGAGGCGTCGGAGCACAGGTAGGCGACCAGCGGCGCGACGTTCCCGGGCTCGAGCGGGTCGAACTCGCCTTCGACCTTCAGCTCGCCGAACGTCTCCTCCGTCATGCGGGTCCGGGCACCCGGCGCGACGGCGTTGATCGTCACGTCGTAGCGGGACATCTCCATCGAGACGATCTGCGTCAAGGCGGCGATCGCGGCCTTCGCCGCGCCGTAGTTCGACTGGCCGGCGATCCCCAGGAGCCCGCTCGTGCTCGAGGTGTTCACGATGCGGCCGCTCACCTCCTCGCCGGTCTTCGCCCGCGCCCGCCAGTGGGCGCAGGCCTCGCGCGTGCAGAGGAAGGTCCCGCGCAGGTGCACCTTGATGACCGCGTCCCAGTCCTCGACCGACATGTTGAACGACATGCGGTCGCGCAGGATGCCGGCGTTGTTCACGACCGCGTCGATGCGTCCCCAGGTCTCGAGAGCCGTGGAGATCAGCGAAGCCGCACCTTCGGGTTCCGAGATGTCCGCGTAGTGCCCGACGGCGCGCCCACCGCGGGACTCGATCTCGCGCACGACCTCGCTCGCCACGCGCGTGTCCTCACCGGTGCCGTCCCACTCACCGCCCAGGTCGTTGACGACGACCGCCGCGCCCTCGGTGGCGAGGAGGAGGGCCTCCCCCCGGCCGATCCCCCGGCCGGCGCCCGTGACCGCCACGACCTTCCCCTCGAGCATCCCCATCCGCGTCCTCCCGCTCGTTCGCTCCCCGCACCCTACACATCGGGCGGGAGCGGAAACCCTACCGGGAAAGGGGGACGGCCGGCCCGAGGGCCGGCCGTCTGTCCATGCGCCCCGATCGATCGGGCTCGCCTCCGATCGATCAGGTCCGGGACCACCGCTCGGTGGCGGTGGAGACCTGTTCGGTGCTGCTGTCGGAGGTATTCGCCGTCGGCTAGACCGGCCCTCCGACCGGGGGTGGCGGGGCGACCGCCACCCCCGCCCCTTACCGCCTGCGGTGGTCGACGAGGTTCTCGAACACCTCGTAGGCCGTGTACGTCAGGGCGTACGACGCCACTCCGAACCGGTGGTCGTTGTACGTGTCGGGGCTGTACGTCGGGTCGGGGAACATCGTCCCCGCGATCCGAACGCGCCCGCGACCCAGGACCGCCTCGCCGAGGTTCGTCGTCGTTCCGCCCGACGCGGTGAGCGCCACGGAGCAGTCGGGAAGCCCGCAGGCCGCGTTCCACGCCGTCCGGTCGACGCCCCAGGTCGTCATCAGAGGCGTCGCGTCGAGGCCGGTCGCGGGCGTGTAGCCGAGCGGGGTGGGCTCCACCGCCTGACGCCGCCCCGTCTCCTGCTCCGCCGCGCCCGGCTTCATGACGTCCGTCGCCAGCGGGAACCGCTCGGGATCGGTGTAGGAGAGCGTCGAGCCGAGCTGGAAGGCGAAGTTGGCGTGCGTCCCGGTCGCGCTCCGGAGGGCGCCCGCCGGAACGATCCCGAGCTCCGGGAGCGTGCGGAGGGCCGCATCGGTCAGGACGAGGTTGCCTCCCTCCTGGGCGAACCGCTTCAGGGCGGCGAAGTACGCTCCCGCCGTCGCGCTCCCGTGGCCGAGGTCGTTCTCGACGAAGGCGCGGTCGCCCATCCGGTTGACGACGATCAGGGAGTCGTAAGCGTCGAGGGACCCCGGTGCGGCCACGATGTCGTCGACCGTCACGGGCTCGAGCTTCGACCCCTCGGGCACCGAACGGTTCAGGTCGTCGAAGAAGTCCATCGAGGACGCGTCGATCTTCACCTGGCCGGCCGACTCCTCGGCCTCGGCGGCGTTGAAGTCGATCTTCAGGCGAGGCGTCCCGGTGGCCACCTGGGTGAAGATCCGGTACCGGCCGGGCTTGGGGTCGTTCGCGGTCACGACCTGACCGGCCGGCAGGTACAGGTCGGTGTTGTTCGTGCTGCTCGGCAGCGAGCCCGGGTGGTTGCCGCTCGAGCCCATCCCCTGGCGGAAGTGGTAGCCGATCGTCTGCCACTGCCCCTCGTCGTTGTACTGCAGCTGCATGCCCTGCAGCTCACCACGCCCGACGCCGGCCGCGCTCGGGTACGTGAGGGTCGCCGTGATGCCGCCGTTCCAGATCCCCTCCGCCGGACCCTTCACGTCGAACTCGAAGGACATCCCGGCGGGAGCGCCGCTCGGAGCCAGCACGAGCTTGCCCCCGTCGCAGCCGCCTTCGAGGTTCTGCGCCACGGCGTCCTGGCACGGGATCAGCACGTCGATGTCCTCCTGCGCGGGGAGGCCCGGGTTCTTCGTCCGCAGCACCTCGTTCACCCGGAGGCGCTTGGGGTTGTGCACGTAGGCGATCCGCCCCGGCGGCTCGTACGTGACCTCGCCGCTGGTCAGCAACGCCGCGATCTGCGAGTAGATCAGGCCCTTGTTCCCGTCGATGTGCGTCTGCTCGAGCGCCGGGTCGAAGACGATGTTCGGGGCGAGGTGCGACGCGTACATCTCGTTCCCGATCCCGACCCCGTCCAGGCCGAGCCGGGAGTCGAACCAGTCGCTCATCGAGCCCGTGACCTGATAGCCGATCGTGTCGATCACGGTCCCCCACTGGTCGGCCACGCAGGCCGGAACCCGCCCTCGCGTCGAAGAGCCGCCGAGGACCGGCTCGCTCACGCAGACCTCTCCCGTGTCGACGGCGCCGTTCGCATTCGCGTCGGCGACGTACGGGGACCAGCCCATCCGCCGGGTCTGGTCCACCCAGGTGCGGATCGAGGTGTCGACGCTGAGCGCGTTCTTCCGGTAGTCGCGCTGGCCGGCGCCGAGCAACGTGTAGCTGAAGGCGTACGCGGTGATCATCCCGTGCAGGTCGATCCCGCCGGCGAAGCGTCCCGCCGACGTGGACCGCCGGATGTCGCGCAGGACCTTGCCGAAGGCCTTCACCTCCGGCTCCGAGGCCGGCGAGTACGGCTTGAGGCTGTAGACCTC
>DATLGG010000132.1:0-2716 GCA_035540615.1 Actinomycetota bacterium
GCGGAGTGGCGCAGTAGAAGAGGCGCCGCCCCTCGGTCCCGTGCTCGGCGTCGAGGCGTTCGAGCTCCTGGCGCAGGGAGGCGAAGGCGCCGGGGTCGCCGAACTCGCCGCTCCGGTAGGAGAGCTTCGGGGCGAGCTCGCGCCAGGAGGCGCCGTCGACCTCGGACCGGCCGTAGCGCTCCACGGCGTCCCGAGCGAGGTCGCGGAAGGCGTCGTCGGTCATCTCGGTGCGGGCGTAGCCGAGGACGTGGAAGGCGCCCGGCAGCATCCCCTCGTGATGGAGGTGGTAGAGCGCAGGCAGGAGCTTCCGCCGCGTGAGGTCGCCGGAGGCACCGAAGACGACCAGCAGCGTCGGTTCCGGCGGCTCGATCTTCACACGTCCTCCCGCTTCACCGCGTGGCCACCGAACCGCTCGCGGAGGGCCGCGATCACCTTCGCGGAGAAGGAGTCGTCCTGACGGGAGGCGAATCGGGCGAACAGCGAGAGAGCGGTGAGCGGCGCCGGGACCTCCTGGTCGATGGCCGTCGCGACGGTCCACCGGCCGTAGCCGGAATCGTCGACGTAGCCGCGGACGGTCCGCAGCTCCGGGTCCTCCTCGAGCGCGAGCGCGAGCAGGTCGAGGAGCCACGAGCGGACGACGCTCCCGTGCCGCCAGAGCTCCGCCACCTGCGCGAGGTCGAGGTCGTAAACCGAGGACTCGAGGATCTCGAACCCCTCGGCGTACGCCTGGAGGAGGCCGTACTCGATGCCGTTGTGGATCATCTTCACGAAGTGCCCGGCGCCGCTCGGCCCGACGCGCGCCCAGCCACCGGGCGGCGCGAGCGCCTCGAGGGCCGGCTCGACCCGGTCCACCGCCGCCTGCTCACCGCCGACCATCAGGCAGTACCCACCCTCGAGCCCCCAGACGCCGCCGGAGACGCCGGCGTCGACGAACGCGATCGCGCGCTCGCTCATCGCCTTCGCCCGCCGGACCGAATCATGGAACAGCGAGTTCGCCCCCTCCACGATGAGGTCGCCCTCGTCGAGCAGCCCGGTGAGGTCGTGGAGGACCCCCTCCACCGCGCCGGCGGGGATCATCATCCACACGGCCCGCGGCGGCTCGAGCGCGGCGACGAGGTCCTCGAGCGAGGAGACGGCCACGACGCCCTCGGCCTCGACCGCGGCGCGCGACTCCTGCGTGCGGGCGTAGCCGACGACCTCGTGACCGGCGCGCGCCAGGCGGATCGCCATGTTGCCGCCCATGCGGCCGAGCCCGATCATCCCGATCTTCACGCGAGATCCTCGATCCGGGCGCGAACGATCGGACGACCGCGCGCACGGAGCGCAGCCAGGTCGCCCGCCGCCTGCGCCGCGATCAGCTCGCCGAACGTGTAGGGGCGGCCCGGCACCTTCCGGTCCTCCCGCGGCTCGTCGACCACCTGGACGAAGTGACCGGTGGCCGGACCCCCCTTGTGGAGCTGGCCCGTCGAGTGGAGGTACCGCGGGCCGAACCCGAGGGTCGTCGCGGCGCCCGTCTCGCGCAGGATCCGCTCGCGCAGGCGCTGGAGCCGCTCCCACGCCGGAGGGGTGGGATCGACGAACGCCTGGATCGCCACGTAGTCCCCGGGCCGGACGTCCCCGAGGAGCCCGTCGATACCGTCCGTCGGCTCCTCGGCGTGCGCGCCCTCCTCCAGGACCCGCGCCGTTCGCTCCTTCGCCTCCTGAACGTCCGGCTGGTCGAACGGGTGGATGCCGAGCACGTGGCCGGCCACCGCGGTCGCCATCTCCAGGATGAAGAAGAGCGCCCCGATCTCCGCGGGCCGGCCGAACGGGAGCCCAACCGACGGCGCGTGGGGCGGTCGCTCGCCGATCCCGAGGAACAGGCGGTCGTCGCCGTAGCGGTCCACGCGCGGCTCGTCGTCGACGGGCAGGATGCCGCGGCCGCGCTTGCCCGTCGACTCGGCGACGAGTTGCTCGATCCAGGCGCCGAGCGGCGCCGCTTCGAGCGACGGCCAGAGCGTGAGCTTGTCGCGGCCGGCGAGCGCCGCCTCCCCCAGGATCGCACCGAGGACCGCGCCCGGGTTCCGCTCGATCGGCGCCTCGGGGAGGCAGGCCCGCGTGGCCTCGGCCGCCTCGACGAGGAGCATCTCGGGGTCCACCCCGCAGAGCGCCGCCGACAGGAGCCCGAAGACCGTGAGTGCCGAGTAGCGACCGCCCACGTCGCGCGGTGCGGCGAAGACGCGGCGGAACCCGTGCTCGGCCGCGTCACGCTCGAGCGGCGTGCCGGGGTCCGTGATCGCGGCGAACCGCGAGCCGTCGCCGATCCGATCGAGGAAGTAGGACATGTGCGATCGCGTCTCGATCGTCGTCCCCGACTTGCTCGCCACGAGGAAGAGCGCGCGGTCGGCAGCGGTCTCGACGCGAGCGAGCGCGTCGGGGTGCGTCGTGTCGAGGACGCTGAGGTCGAACGTCGGCGTGGTGCCGTCGTAGAAGGCGTGGCGGATCACTTCGGGCGCCAGGCTCGAGCCGCCCATGCCCAGCAGGATCGTGCGCGTCAGCCCGTCGCGGCGGACCTCGTTGACGAACGCGCGGAGGTCGGGGAGCTCTTCGCGCGACCGATCGACGGCCTCGAGCCACCCGAGGCGGTCGGAGATCTCGGTCTGATCCTCGGTCCAAACCGTGTGGTCGCGCTCCCAGATCCGCCGGACGACGTCTTGCTCGGCGAGCGAGGCCAGGC
>DATLGG010000133.1:0-2882 GCA_035540615.1 Actinomycetota bacterium
GGGCGACGTGCTCGAGGAGCTCCTCCGGCGACTTCCCGACCTCCCATCCTTCGAGCCCGTAGGGAACCCTGGCGGGATCGGACAGGTCCTCGGCCTTCAAGCGCTTGCCGCGGAGGTGCCAGAAGTTGTGCTCGTCCCCGCTCTCGAACGGGGCGACCTCGATCCCCAGCTGCTCCGCCAGACGCAGCACGAGCTGCTGCCAGGACGCCAGCCGCATCGCGCCGAACTCCGCTCGATGCTGCGGCATCCCCGGGAACGTCACCGTCTCGATGCGGCCACCGATCCGGTCCGTCGCCTCGAGGACCGCCACCCGTAGCGGTTCGCCGTCCTCGCGCCGACGCTCGCTCGTCAGCAGCCGCCAAGCGGCGTAGAGGCCGGCGACGCCGCCCCCGGCGATCGCAACGTCCGCGACGAGGCCATCCCGCTCGTCGTAGTTCAGCGGCACGGGCCGCGAGATCTCCACCTCGCCATCCTAGTGCCGGCGCGGATCAGACCATCACGGCGGCCGTGTCAGTCCGCCGCGCGCGTCTCCTCCGTGTAGATCTCGAACGTTCCCGTCTTGCCGCTGCAGGCATCGGAGAAGGTGCCGGAGATCGTTCCTCCCTCCACGGTTCCGTCCAGGTCGAGGGTGCCGGTGCTCAGTCCGAGCTCCGGGCCGCGCAGCGCTCCCCGCGCAGGTCGCAGCGCATCGCATCCCGCCGCATCGAGCGCGAGGCGTCCCGTCACCAGGGACCCCCGGCGAGTGAGGATCGCGTCGACGTACCCCCAGGATCCGTCGGAGGCTCGCCATTCGCCCCGGTAGTCGCCGGTGACCGGTGGCAGCTCCGGGCTTCCCACCGCCACGCCCAGCGGGAGCGAGAAGCCTTCTGTGAGCTCCGCGGACGTCGTCCCGGCGGCGCTCGCCCCTGCACGGGGATCGTCGGTGAGGTTCGACCACAGCGCCGCTTGGGCGATCAGCGGCCACTCGCGTTCGGCGTCCTGGCGCGAGAAGGGGTTCGTCGCCAGCGCGAAGTACCGCCCGCCCGCGGTCGTCGACCCATGCACGATGACGGGAGCGCTGTTCGCCGCCGTCCCGCGCGTCCGCCACAGTCCGGCGACGAAGCCCGGAGAGGGGCCGTTCGGACTGGTGGCGGGGCCGCTCATGTCGCTGTGGTAGCGTCCCGCAGCCACGGATCCCGCCGGCGTCGCGGTGAAGTACGTGACGTTCGACGGAAGGTACAGGAAGTCGCTCGCGGGGTACGGGCCGGTCACCGGACTCTCCGCACCCGCCGCGTTGTTCCAGACCGCGATGCCGCCGTACGCGGTCTGGCTGCTCTGCGTCAGGGAGCCTGACACCAGGCCTGCCTGCGAGAGGAACGAGAAGCCGGTCGTCGACTGGCTCGTGGCGATGTACCCGCCGCCACGGTTGAAGAAGGCGGTCAACCGGTCACGGGCCGTCCCCGCCGCGGGCCACCCCTGACCGGTGTTGTAGATCACGTCGTACGCGAGCAGCGGATCCTCCGGTGCGTTCGCCAGCGAGTTCGCGCCCGCCGAGACCGACACGAACCCCGCGTCGTCGCCGAAGATCGCCTTCAGCGTCTCCGAGGTGTCGGTCGGCGCGGGGGAGGCCGAGTTCCCGAGGATCGCGACACGCGGCGCCTCCCGCAGGAGCGTGCTCGACGGCCGGGGGCCCGTCCCGGGCTCGAGGGTCAGCCCGGAGCCTTCGGCAGCCGCCTCCAGCGCATCCCTGGCGGAGCCCGAAGCCACCGGGAAGACGACCGTCCCCGCCGGCATCGACGCGCCATCTGCGGTCGTGAAGGGCTCCTCCGCAACCTCGCCGGCGATCCCTCCACGCAGGAGGCCGCGGATCGCCTGGTGGTCCCGGACGCCGCGAGGCGTGACCGCGTACCAGTCGGCGGGGCCTTCCTTCAGACCACCCTCGAGCTCGTTCGGCTCATCGACCGGGTCGGTGGATGCGGAAAGGGTCGCCGCCCTGGGGACCTCGACCACGTCGGCGCCCCAGAGGAGGCCGTGGCTCCACGCCGCCGGCGTCGCGTAGAGCTGCGTGATGCGGCTCGAGATGTCCTGCCCCGGCGATAGCGCGGTGAGGGCGAGACCACGCCTCGCCTGGTTCATCCAGACGACGTACGACCCCTTCGGGTACGTCACGCCGGCGTACGTGAAGGGCTCCCGCGCGACATCCACCTCGATCCCGTTGTCGAGGAGCCACCGAACCATCCGATTGGCCTCAGCGTCGCTGCGCTGGCCTCCCCCTCCGAACGGGATGATGTAGGCCGTCGGGCTCTCGACCATCCAGTTGTGCTGATCCTCCGTGAAACCGCGGGCGGTCATCGACGCCTCACCGCAGCACGCGGGCCGCGCCTGGCCCGTCACGCCCCGCCGGAAGATCTCGAGCTGGTCGTGCATCATCTGCTGCCGGTTCTGGATCCACATCCGCAGCGACGAGTAGACCGTGACGTACTGCGAGACCTTCCCGCCGAGACGGCCGTTGCAGTTGCCGCCTCCCGCCTGGGAGCTGCACATCTCGACGGTGGAGCTGTCGACGCCGTAGTACGCCATGTAGGTCTGCGTGTAGAAGGGGCCCCAGTCGTCCCAGCCCTCGGCGATGTACGGGTGGCCCGGAGGTGCCCCCGCCGAGCTCCACATGTTCACCGGACGATTGATCGGCAGGCCCACCCCGGCAAGGTCCACCGTGTTCGCGTCGAGGCGCGACTGGTTCCACTTGAGGAAGATGTCGTACTCAACCCCCGGGTTGTGGGGCTTGGTGAGCCCGTCGACGAGCGTTGGGTTGACGTACCCGTGCAGGTCGAGCCCGGCCGTCGCGAGCCACTCCCGCTGGAGCTTGATCGATGCGCGCACCTCCGGCTGTGACTGCACGAGCC
>DATLGG010000134.1:0-9802 GCA_035540615.1 Actinomycetota bacterium
GTTGGGGTTCGCGCCATGCAAGGTGGACCTCCCCATCAGGCCCGACGGCCAGCTGTGGCGCCATCGGGAACCCGACGGCGATCTCCAGTGGGGTGGACCAGCTTTGGCCCCGGTCGCTCGAGCGTGTGAACAGCAACCGCACCTGCGAGAAGTCCGCTGGCCACTCGGACCACGCGAGGTAAACGTTCCCATCGTGCCGGCCACCGCTGTTGTCGACGGCGAGCCACTCCTTGTCGTGGAGGATCCCGGGCCGGGAACGCTCCCCCACCGCGTCGTGCCAGGTGAAGGTTCGTCCCCGGTCGGTGGAGACCCCGACGGCGACCGTGCTGTGCGGCTCGACGAGGAGGAGCTGGTCGTACACGTCGATGTGAGCGAGTGAGGACACGTAGACGGTGCCGGCGCCCTCCCCCTCCGTATCGACGGCGATCACAGGGTCACCGACGAGGTGATGGATCGGTCCGTTCGGGACGAGCGGGCCGAGGTCTTCGAAGGTTTGTCCACCGTCCGTCGAGCGGGCGAACCCGGTCATGCTCCGACGGACCCCTGGCAAGCCGAGGGTGAACGTGCATTGACGGGTGTCGTTGAAACCCACGTACACGTACGGTCGGTCGACCGCGACGGTGGCTTCGCTCTGGATGTGGCACGCGGCTGGATCCCCGACAGCAGCCGGGGCGTTGACCCGGACATCCGCGTCGTTCTCGGCCGGCAGGCGGCGAGAGATGAAGCCCAGGGAAAGCGGCTCGGGGAGCTCCGCGTCCATCATCTCTCCCGTCGCCGGCAGCCTGGTTCCGCTTCCTGGTGCCTCTGCAGGTCCACGAGGGGCCTGGGTGGCCGGAAGGGCGAGCAACGCCGCGGTGAGGACGAGGCGGACACGGAGGCTCACCAGGGGAGGATTCGATCCGCCCCCCGTCGTTCCCTTCCGGGCACCGTGGCGGAAGGTCCGCCGCATCCGCGCGGTCACGTTGGGTCGCGCCAGAGCCAGGTGTCGCTGAAAGGAAGGCCCATCCCGCCGTCGTGGCCACCGAAGAGGACGATGCCCTCCTCACTCGGGCCGGCCAGCGTGAACCAGCGGGGCCTCGGCCATCCGGTGGGATGCTCGCGACGGAGCCACGACGAACCGCCCCAGGTCCAGACGTCGCTCTGCACGAGGCACCCGAGGTTCACGCACGTCGCGCCGCCGAACAGGACGACCTGCTCCCCCGCCGGGTCCCACGCCAGGGCGGCCCCGAGACGCCCGGTGGGCGAGACGAGGGGCGCGCGCTGCTCCCAGCCCGTCCCGTCCCACACCCAGGTCTCGTTGACCGTGACGCCGTTCGCATCGCTTCCGCCGAACAGCACCGTCTCGCGGCGGACCGGGTCGTAGACCATGTGCGGGTAGACCCTCGGGCTCGGTCCGGGACCCGTGTGCTGGGTCCACGTCTCGCCGTCCCACACCCAGGTGTCGCCGAGGCGCTGCTGGGGCGATCCCAGGTCGAGGCCACCGAACAGGACGGTGTTGCCGTTGCGGTCCTCGGCCATCGCGGCGTGGTAGCGGCCGGGCGGCGAGGTCTCCGGACGCCGCGGTGTCCAAGTCTCACCCTCCAGCACCCACGTCCGCGGATCGAAGGTCTGGTAGCCGACCAGTCCGCCGAACAGGACCACGCTCTTGGATCCGCGGTGGACGCCGAGGGAGAGGCCCTGCCTGGAGGGTGGGGCGCCGTGCGTGTCCAACCGGTTCCAGGCGCCGTCCTTCCACAGCCAGGTGTCGTTGGTGCCACCGGAGCCGCTGCTGTCTCCGTGGCCGCCGTGCATCAGCGTTCCACGGCCGAGCGGATCCGCGACCATCGTTCCGGCACTCATGCGGTCGGGGGGCCATGTCATCGGCGTCTCGTCCCACACGAGGCGACGCTCGAGCGTTCCGTCCTCGCGCTCGATCTCCTCGAGGCGTTCCGTCCACACCCCGCCGCAGGTGGGATCGCACCAGCTCCCACCGAACAGGCGCATCCGCCCCACGGTGTCGTCGAAGGCCAGGTTCTGACCGATCCGCCCAGGCGGCAGCGGACCGTTCTCGATCCCCTCGAGCTCCTGGGTCCACTCCCGGTCCTTGAAGAACCAGCGGTCGCCGAGGGAGGTGAAGTCCTCACGGACGTATCCGCCGAACAGCTCGACCGCGCCGAGCGCCGGGTTCGCCGCCATCGACAGGTACGAACGACGCCCGGGAGCGATCTCCGTCTGAACCTCGCTCCATCTCGTGCCGTCGAAGCGCCACGTGTCGTTCAGGGAGGCGTAGGCGTCGTCCATCCCGCCGAACAGGATCAGGTCGCCGCTGCTGGGGTCCAGCGCGAGCGCGGCCGCGTATCGCGAGGGGGGTGTGACGGGGCTCTGGACCGGCTTCCACTCGTGGCCGTCCCACGTCCAGGTGTCGCGGAGCTGCTTCCCGAGCCGGTCGGGGCTGGCATCGGGGTACCCCCCGAACATCACGATCTTGCCGATCCGCGGCATCCAGGCCATCGTCGTGTCGTTGCGGAACTGCGGCCCGTTCAGCTGGTGGTGGATCCGCCAGGCGCCTCCGTCCCAGATCCAGGTCTCGGCGTACTGCGAGGCCCCGAACATGACGGTCTCTCGCCGGATCGGGTCGTAGACCATCGCGACCCCCGCCCGGCCGCCGGGAGCGAGGAGCCCGGGGGGATGCTTCGTCCAGGCTCCGTCACGGAAGCCCCAGAGATCGCCTTCGTAGCAGCATCCGCCGAAGGTCAGCAGCTCGCCGCGTGCCGCATCGAACGCGAGTCCGCCTCCCCCCGTGACCACGGGCCCGGTGCGAGGAACCTGCGTCCATTCGCCCAGCGCGACGGCGCCCCCCGGCACGGGTGCGACCCCGGAGATCCGCTCCCCGGTTGGGAGCTCGAGCGGAGCGTCCGACCGGAGCGGGAACGCCGGCCCACCGGCGCTCGCCGGAAGCGCGAGCCCGAGGACGAGGATGCCGGCTGCGATCGATCGGCGCATCGGGGTTGCTTTCGTCGCGGGCCCCGCGATCCCCTCTGTGCAGATGCCCAAAGGCTGGCTCGCGGGATCGACCGGCCCGACCTACTCGCCGGACCAGATCCAGGTGTCGCTCATGGGACGGCCCGGGTTCGCGTCCTGGCCGCCGAACAGGAGGGTCTGTCTCGTGCCGGGGTGCCCGCCGAGGGCGTGCTCGGTGCGCGTGCCGGGCCCTCCGGGGACCTGGCGCCAGGCCGCGCCGTCGAACATCCAGTGGTCACCGAGGACCTGGTACTCGGGCGGTCCGGAGATGCCACCGACGAGCAGGACGTCGCCCGTGGCGGGGTCGTCCGCGATCCTCGTGAACGCGCGGTTGCGGGGTCCGGCGGCGGCGATCTGCCGCCACGTCGATCCGTTCCACGCCCAGGTGTCGTCGTGGTACACCTGCCCCCCGCTCGACAGCCCCCCGAACAGGATCGTGTTCCCAGACTGCGGCTGGAAGGCCATCGCGGCGAACGCGCGCCCCGGTGGCCGGGGTGCAGCCGGGACCTGTTCCCAGTGGATGCCGGCCCAGCGCCAGGTCTGGTCGAGGTACGTGCAGCCCGATCCCGAGCACGACTGGGAACCGAACAGCACGACCGAGTCCTGACGGTCCAGGGCGGTGACGGATCCGCCGGGCACGGGGGCGGCGCTGTCCTCGTGCTTGACCCAGGACCAGCGCTCCTCTTCGTCATCGTGCGTGAGCGCCCAGACCCCGTCGGCGGTCGGGAACAGCGCGGCTCCGCTCGGCGCGTGCGGGATCAGGAAAGTGCGGCTGTTCGGGCGCGGCGCCGGGTCCCCGATCCGCTCCCATCGCTCCCCATCCCACGCCCAGGTGTCGCACGTCGTCGTGTAGACGCAGTTGCCGCCGGCGAGGATCAGCCGGTCGGTTCCCGGGTGGTATCCGAGCGCTCCCTGGATCCGCTCCTCCGGCATCGGGCTGCGGCGCTCCCTCCAGCCATCGCCCTCCCAGATCCAGGTGCTCGACTCGTAGGCGGTGGTCGAGGCGCCCATGTAGTTCGAGAAGTTGCTGATCCCGCCGAAGCGCACGATCTCTCCGCGGGCGGCGTCATGGGCGATGGCGAGCGACTGCCCACCTCGCGGCGCGGTCCCCTGCTGCAGCTGGCTCCACGTCGTCCCGTTCCACGCCCACATGTCACT
The DNA here is from genome assembly GCA_035540615.1 of Actinomycetota bacterium. Classification (GTDB taxonomy): domain Bacteria; phylum Actinomycetota; class UBA4738; order UBA4738; family CALAEC01; genus DATLGG01. The sequence goes on from DATLGG010000134.1 coordinate 4,159, forward strand.
GAGGTAGCTCCCGGTGCAGCCGAGACCGTTGCAGGTGACGTTGCTCCCGGCGAAGAAGATGGCGCGCGCTCCATCGGAGGTCGCGCCCCCGTACATCCGCGAGGGCGGCGATGTCGGCGGCGACACCTGACGCCACTCGCCGTCCCAGATCCAGGTCTCGCCGATCGTCGCCGAGCGAACGTCCTGGCCTCCGAACAGGACGATGCCACCGCCGGGGTTCGTCGCGGCCGAGGCGCCGTGGCGAACGAGCGGCGTGAGGAGATCCTCGAGGGTCCAGCCGGCCCCGTCCCAGCTCCAGGTCCCGACGAGCCCCGGGCAGCGCCGTTGCGCGCATCCGCCCGTGACGATGACGCGTCGACGCTCCTCGTCGTAGGCGATGGCTGATGCCGCGGAGGCAGGTGGGGAGACGGTCGTCTCTCGCTGACGCCACGTCGCACCGTCGAAGGTCCAGGTCGCCGATGAGAAGGAGCACTCCGTCGGCGTGCAGGTCTCTCCACCGAACAGGAGGAGCTCCTTCCGCGCCGGGTCGTACGTCATCGCCGCGGCATGCAGCGGCGGGGGCGAGGTGGCCGGCTCGAGCCGTCGCCAGCGCTCTCCCTGCCAGAGCCATGTCTCGGACACCGGGTTGCACACGACGCCGGGACACACGAGCCCTCCGAACATCACGACGCCGTCCAGGGGAGGGAACGTCGCGAGCGCGACGTTGACCCGCCGTTCGGGGCTCGGGCGACGGAGCCGCTCCCATCCCGGTCCGGCCGAGGCCGACCCGGGGCTGCCGATCGCCGGCGGGACCGCCGCCGGAGCCGCGCTTCCGTCCGGTGCGACGTGGACACCGCACGGGACGAGACCCGGCAGGAGCCGTCCCACGGGCGGACCATCGTCGTCGACGCAGCCCTGTTGGAGGAGGGCCGACGTCGGGAGGCGTTGCGTCTCGGGCTCGCCGGAGCCGCTCGCGGGCGGAGCCAGGGTCCCGAGGACGATCAGCGAAGCAAGGAGTCGACGCATGGCGAGAGATTCGCCGAGCCGAGCAAGGATCCCTTTGTGCAGGTGCCCAACGTTGGCCGGCCGGTGCCCTCGACGCGGGCGAGGCCGGTAGCATCCGGGGGTGATCGGTGAGCGCCGCGCCCTCGCGTCCTTCGTCGCCTTCTCGGTGCTCGCCGGGGGGAACGCGGTCGCGGTCCGGTTCAGCAACCGCGAGCTGCCTCCCCTATGGGGAGCCGGGCTCCGGTTCGTCTTCGGGGCGATCCTCCTCGGCATCGTCATGGGCGTGATGCGCCTACGGCTGCCGCGGCCGTGGGACTCTGCTGGGGCCGCGCTCTACGGCCTCCTCGGCTTCGGCGGAGCGTACGCGCTGGCCTACGTCGCGCTCGTCCGCCTCCACGCGGGGATCGGGCAGACGCTGCTGGCGCTGGTCCCGCTGGCCACACTCCTCCTGGCCGTCGCGTGGCGGCAGGAACGCCTGCGTCGGGAGGGCGTGATCGGCGGCGTGGTGGCGCTCACGGGCGTCGCCGTCATCTCCGGCGGCTCCGTCGACGCGACCCTCCCGCTCCCGTCGGTGCTCGCCGCGCTCGGGAGCGTGCTGTGCATCGCGCAGTCCGCGGTCCTCGTGCGACGACTCCCGCCGATGCACCCGGTCAGCATGAACACCCTCGGCATGGCCGCTGGCGCGCTCCTGCTGGTCCTTCTCTCCGCCATCGTAGGGGAACCTCATCCGCTGCCCACCCAAGCGGAAACGTGGCTCGCTCTCGCTTACGTCGTTCCGATCGGGTCGGTCGTCGTCTTCATCCTGTACCTGATGGTGCTGAGGCAATGGGCGGCCTCGCGTGCCGCGTACGGGTTCGTCATCATCCCCTTCGTCACGGTCGCGCTCTCGGCATGGCTCGACGACGAGCCCCTCCGGTGGTCGCTCATCTTCGGCGGGCCACTCGTTCTCGTCGGGGTCTACCTGGGGGCCCTGCGCACGCGCTCATTCGCCCCAACCGAAGCGGCGCCCGGATACGACGAGCGATCCGCGCGGTGACGGCTCAGGCGTCGGAGATCGTGCCGGTCGCGACGCCGACCTGGATCGTCGCCTCGGTGGCCCCGGACAGCCGCACCTCGAACCACTCCTCTCCCTCCGTGAGGTCATCCTCGAGGATGGGCACGAAGATCGTCTGCGTGCTGTCGTCGGGCTCGAACGTGAGCGTTCCCGAGACCGGCCAGTAGTCGGACCTGGCGGTCGCGCTCCCGTCCACCGTCGTGAAGTTCACCCGCACGGTGCGGGCGGTGACGCCGGTCCGGCGGACGGTGAAGGCCATCGCGCCCACCGTCTCGGTTCCGGACGTGCCCGAGACCGCAAGCGATGACTCCGGCGGCAGGACCGACCGGAGCCACGAGTAGATCGGATCCTCACCGACGCTCGCATAGCTACCGTAGAAGAGAGGGAACCCGCAGCCGAGCCCCTTCCACGTCGTGCCGACGACGATCCAGCGGCCGCGGCTATCCGGCACCATCAGCGGCCCGCCGGAGTCGCCCTGGCACGCGTCCTTCCCGCCGATGGTCTCGCCGGCGCAGATCTCGTAGGCGCCGTTGAAGCCGACCGTCGGGCCGTTGAGCCGGGCGCAGTCGACGTCGGAGACGACCGGCACGTCGACCTCGTGGAGGGTGTCCGGCGATGGACCGACGAGATAGAAGCTCGTCCCCCAGCCGATCGTGCGAGCCGTCGTTCCGGGCGGCCAGAGGGTGGCGGCCTCCTCCGGCATGCCGATCCGGATCGGGGTCTGCGTCGACGGCGTCGTCAGCCGCAGGACGGCGGAGTCGCTCGCGGAGGGCGCGTGGGTGATCACCTGCGCGATCTGGTGGATCTGCCCACCCTGCGACTTCGAGGTCGATCCGATCCGGACCCGGAACGCGCTCGGGGCGCGCCCGGCGACGCAGTGCTTCGCGGTCAGGACCCACTCCGGGCGAACGAGGCTGCCGCCGCAGAAGTGGGTGCCGGAGTTGTTCTGGAGCGAGACCATGAACGGGTACGGCTGGGTCGCCGGGCGGCCGCCGACGATCTGCTGACGGGCGTTCGCCGGGAAGACAGGGAGCGCGACCAGGACGAGCACGAGCATGGCGGTGCGGCGCATGGATCCTCCTGTTGTCGGGTGCTCTCGTCGCGTCAACTTCCACGCGCGAGGCCGGGCCTCCTTTGTGCACCTGCACAGAGATGGCGGCCTCCCCGCCGCCGCGGGGCGGGCCCGGACCGAGCAGGAGAGCGCCCCACGGGCGGCGAATAGCAGAGGTATGAGGCCTCGCGCATCACGAGTCGCCCTCGCCACGACCCTCATGGCCAGCCTCGTGCTGCCCGGAAGCGGCCTCGCTGCGGCGAGCGATGAGCGCTGCACCGATCGGCGGGACGCCGCTCTCTCAACCCGACCTCGCCTGCGGCTGTCCGGCCTCTACGCGTTGCCCCGGAAGCCGGCTCGGACGCTCGTGGTGTTCGCGCACGGGTACCGCAAGCCGGCGACGGTCTACTGGCAACGGCACCTGCGCCGAGAGGCCCGCAGGGGCGCGATCGCGGTCGCGATGGACTACCGCGGGATCGGCGGCGCGCCGGACTACCGCGGTTGGAACGTGCGAGCGGGTGCGGCCGATTCGATCCGGGCCGCGAGGCACTTCTGGCAGGGATGCCGCTCGCTGCGACGGATCATCCTCGTGAGCGTCTCGATGGGCAGCAACGCCGCCGGGCTCGCACTGGCGGCCCAGCCGGTTCGCCATTCGTCGCCATGTACCGACCGCGCTGGGCAACCGAGATGCGCCGCACCGTATTTCCCGGAGCCGCTGTTCGACCACTGGGTGAACGTCGAGGGGGCGGCGAACGTCACGGAGACGTATCTGGAGGCCGTCGCCGTCGCGCCGGGGAACGCGTATGCCCGCGCTGCGAAGGAGGACATCGAGCGCGAGATGGGAGGGACCATCGCCGAGGTGCCCGAGCGGTACCGTGAGGCGACGCTCGTTGCGCGCGCCGAGGACATCGCAGCGTCGGGGGTGCGGAGCGTGACCTTCGTCCACGGGCTCGAGGACGGGCTCGTCCCCTACGACCAGAGCCGTGAGCTCGCGGCGGCGCTCCGTCGCCACGACGTGCCCTCCGACTTCTTCACCGTCCTGACGCGGGGCGAGGGCGACGACGGCACAACCATCAGCGGGTACGCGCTCGGCCCCGCCGGTCAGAACTCCCCGTTCGCGGGCCACGGGTCCGAGGAGGACATCACGCACCTCGTGATCCGGACCGGGTTCGAGCGACTCTGGGCGATCCGTCGGGGCGCGACGGTCGGCCCCGCCAGGGAGTTCGTCGTCGACGGGATCCTCGGCACGCATCCCGCGCCCTGAACCCGCTCCGACGGGGTCTTCCGGGTCCGCCGCTTCGTCATCTTTGGGCAGGTGCACAAAGGAAGCCGCGGGGGTCGTGACGAACCGTTGGGCGCACACGACCGAGGAGGAGACATGCTCGCCAAGCTCGCCATCGTCGCCCTCGCATTCCTTCTGGCCGTTCCCGCGGCCGCCCAGACCCCGGGTGCGCTCCCGTCGCTCGCCGAGGTGGAGCTCGACCGCACCGCCGTCGCGGCCGGGCAGCCGATCCGGGTCACGGGCCGGCTCCTGACGCAGGTGCAGCCCCCGGCGCGTCTGTGGGTGGACGCCACGCTTCCCGGGGATCTCGGCTCGTTCAACTATCCGGTCGATCCGCAGCTGGACCTCGTCGAGGGGTGGGTGGCGCGCGAGCGGCCCGGCGACCCGCTGACGATGCAGATCAAGGTGGCTCCGGCGATCGGCGCCGACTCCGGGCCGAAGCCCTACATGCGGTTCCGCTGGTCCTTCCACCTGAACGACCTGTGGTACTTCGTCCGCTTCCGCTACCTCTCCGACGGGACGGGCACCGGGTTCTCCTGGCAGGGCAACTGGTACTACTGCCGGCTCGCGCTCGGCTCCAACTGCTTCCACGGGGACACGCCCCCCTTCCCCGTGACGTGGGACGCGGCGACGCGCACGTTCACGGGCCGGATCCGGCTCGCCGATCTCGCGGCGAAGCAGGAGAGCGGGAGGCTCGTGCAGGACACGATGCGCCCGTTCTCGAGCCAGTACCCCCCGGAGTCCGGCTACGAGCTGCCCGTGATCACGATCGGCCAGGACTCGTCCGCGCCGTTCGCGCCTTACGACCTGCCGATCGAAACCGTGTTCCTGGGGATCGCTCCCGTCGGGTCCGCACCGCAGAGCGTGAACTACTCGGTCGCCGCCGACGTTCAGACGACGGCCGGCTCGCTCGACGTGCCGTTCTCGGGGCAGATCTCAACGGAAGGGCTCGCCACGGGCGCTTACGACCTTTGGGTGAAGGGCTGCTTCGGCCCCTGCGTCACGAGGACCTTCAGGATCAGCGTCAGCTGAGGCCGGGGGTAACGGAAGGGCGCCGGGGAAGCCCGGCGCCCTTCGAGTGTTCGGAACGATCGTGGTTACGGGGTGGGGATGGTTCCCGGCGTAGGAAGGCCCTCGGGACGGCTCCCCGACCCGCCGGACCCAGAACCCCCGGACCCGGAGCCGCCGCCCGATCCGGAGCCGCCGGACCCGCCACCGCTGCCGCCGGCCGTGCCGTTGCCACCGCCACCGGAGCCGCCGCCCGATCCGGAGC
>DATLGG010000135.1:0-3402 GCA_035540615.1 Actinomycetota bacterium
CCTCGAGGAGGACACTGGCAAGACGCTGCACGCGGGCACGACCGGCCGCATCGCGGAAGCCGAGTATGCGCTCGAGGACTTCAACCGCGCGGGCGTGCCGCTCGTCGAGGTCGTCTCCGAACCCGACATCCGGTCCCCGGAGGAGGCCGGCGCCTACCTGCGCGAGCTGCGTGAGCTCCTGCGCTCGCTCGGCGTCTCCGACGTTCGCATGGAGGAAGGCTCGCTGCGCTGCGACGCGAACATCTCGCTGCGCCGTGTCGGCGAGGACGCTTACGGCACGAAGGTCGAGATCAAGAACATGAACTCGATCCGATCGGTCGAGCGCGCGCTCCGGTACGAGGCGGAGCGTCAGCGGGCCGCGCTCGACGCGGGGGAGCCGATCGTGCAGGAGACGCGCCACTGGGACGAGGATCGCGGCACGACCTCATCGCTCCGCTCGAAGGAGGAGGCGTTCGACTACCGGTACTTCCCCGACCCGGACCTCGTCCCCCTCGAGCCGGACGACGAGTGGATCGAGCGGCTGCGCGCGGAGCTGCCGGAGCTGCCGGCGGCGCGGCGGCAGCGCTTCGAGCGCGACTACGGGCTCGACCCGTCGGTCGCGCGGCTCGTCGGCGCGACCGAGTGGGCGCCGTTCTTCGAGGAGTCGGTGCGCCTCGGTGCCGACCCCAGGACGGCCGCGAACTGGATGACCGGCGACCTTGCCGGGCTGCTGAACGAGGCACGGGTGGAACTAGATGAGTCGAAGGTGACGCCCCAGCACCTCGCCGAACTCTCGGCGCTCGTCGCCGACGGCACGATCTCGACGGCCGGCGCGAAGCAGGTGCTCGCCGAGGCCTTCGCCTCCGGAGCCGGGGCGCGAGCGATCGTCGACGAGAAGGGCCTCGCGCAGATCTCCGACGAGGGCGCGCTCGGCGCGATCGTCGACGAGGTGATCGCCGAGAACCCGGGTCCGGTCGAGCAGTTCCGCGGCGGCAAGGAGGGCGTGATCGGCTTCCTCGTGGGGGCCGTCATGAAGAAGTCGCGCGGGGCCGCCAACCCCCAGGAGGCCCAGCGCCTCCTCCGCGATCGCCTCAGCTAGCGACGTACCGGTCGCACTCGTAGCACCAGGTGAACGACCCCGGGCCGAGCGGCAGGGACCTGATGATCGGGTGACCGGCCGCGCGCGCATGGGCGGTGTTGTGCCCCTGCTGGGACTCGCAGCAGCCGACGTGGCCGCACTCGGTGCAGACGCGGAGGTTCACCTTGCTCCCGCACTCCTCGCAGCGGTCGCCGGAGGGCGCGGCGGCCGTATCGGTGACGTGCGGGCAAGCGGTCGTGGTCGTCATGCCTCGATGGTACCCGCGTCTCAGCTCGTCTTCACGACGAGGACGCTACGGTCGGCGTGGTGGGTGACGTGGTTCGGGACGCCCCCGAGGAAGACGCGGCGCATCCCGCGCATCCCCTTGCTCCCGACGACGATCAGGTCGACCGCTTCCGCAGCGGCCACCTCGAGGACGCGGCTCGGCGGGTCGCCCGCAACGACCACCGGCCGGACCCCGGAACGCTCGCCGATCCGTTCCCGCGTGCGGCCCAGCACCTTCTCGCCGTGCTCGCGCTCCCCGACGAACAGGAGGACCACCTCCGCGCCGAGCGCCTCGGCAAGACCGACACCCGTGTCGACCGCCACCTCCGCGGTCGGAGAGCCGTCGGTCGCGACGAGCAGGCTTCCGACCTCACGGCGAGCATGCGGGTCCTCGTCGCTCGGGAGGATCGCGGCCCAGGCGGTGTCCGCGACGAGGACGCTGCACGGCGCGTGGTGCGAGACGCGGTCGGGGATCCCGCCGAGCACCCGCCGCCCGGTCATCCCGCGGTTCCCCACGACGACGAGGTCCGCGGAGGTCTCCGCGGCCGCCCCGACGATGACCTCGGCCGGGTCTTTCCCCTCGCGCGCGATCGTTTCGATGCGCGCGCTGGGGTGGAGCCGGCGAACGTCGCGCAGGAGGCCGTTCGCCACCGCGAGCGGCGTGTCGTCGCCACCCTCGCCCTTGCCGTAGGCGGTGACGACCACGACCTCGGCGTCCAAACGCTCCGCCAGGCCAACCGTCTGCGCGACCGCGACCGCGGCCGTGTCGGACCCGTCGGTGCCCACGACGATCCTTCGGAACGGCATCGGGTCATCTTCGCCCACGCGCGGAAGACGCGCGAGCGCCCGTGGCTTGACCGGATCCGGTGGCCGGGGGGAGACTCGAGCCTCCCCCATCGAGGAGGCGTGGCCATGAGCGAGACGATCCGGTTCGACCTCACGCAGGACGAGCTTCCGAGCTCCTGGTACAACATCATGCCGGCGATCGCCGGGGCGGGGATCCAGCCGCTGCCCCCCCTCCACCCGGGGACGCACGAGCCGGTGACCCCGGATCTCCTGGCGCCGCTCTTCCCGGAGTCCCTGATCATGCAGGAGGTCTCGACCGATCAGTGGATCGACATCCCGGGTCCGATCATGGACGTGTACCGCCTGTGGAGGCCCACGCCGCTCATCCGGGCAACGCGACTCGAGCAGGCGCTCGGGACGCCGGCTCGCATCTACTACAAATACGAGGGGACCTCGCCGTCCGGCTCGCACAAGTCGAACACCGCGGTCGCGCAGGCCTACTACAACAAGGAAGCCGGGACGCGGCAGATCGCGACCGAGACCGGCGCCGGTCAGTGGGGGTCGGCCCTCTCGATGGCCTGTCGCTTCTTCGACATCGAGTGCCTGGTCTTCATGGTGAAGGCCTCCTACGAGCAGAAGCCGTACCGGCGCGTGTTCATGGAGACGTTCCGCGCCGAGGTGCGGCCCTCGCCGTCATCGACGACCGAGGCGGGGAAGAAGATCCTCGACGCGGACCCGGAGTCGACGGGGTCGCTCGGGATCGCGATCAGCGAAGCGATCGAGGTCGCGGCGCAGAACGACGACTCGAAGTACTCGCTCGGCTCGGTCCTGAACCACGTGCTGCTCCACCAGACCGTGATCGGTCTCGAGGCGCAGGCGCAGATGGAGAAGGCGGGCGACACGCCCGACGTCGTGATCGGCTGCGTCGGCGGCGGATCGAACTACGCCGGCCTCGCGTACCCGTTCATGGGCGAGAGGCTGGGTGGCGGGGCGCAGACGCGGTTCGTCGCGGCCGAGCCCGCGGCCTGCCCGACGCTGACGAAGGGCGAGTTCCGCTTCGACTTCGGCGACACGGGTCAGATGACGCCACTCCTGCCGATGTACACGCTCGGCCACACCTTCAAGCCGGCCCCGGTGCACGCGGGGGGCCTTCGGTACCACGGCGATGCGCCCTCGCTCTCCCTCCTGGTGAAGGAGGGGCACATGGAGGCGCGGGCGTTCACGCAGAACGAGATCTTCGAGGCGGCCACGACCTTCGCCCACACCCAGGGGAT
>DATLGG010000136.1:0-4177 GCA_035540615.1 Actinomycetota bacterium
GTCGTGAGCCCCCTCCTCGAGGTGCCGCGGCTGCCCTACCCCGGCCAGATGCTCTACCTGTTCGGGCACTCGATCCTGCCCACGATCCCGGCCTCGTTCCTCACCTTCGGCGACGCGCCCCTCTACCCGGTCTACGCGGAGCTCCCGCGCGTGTTCGGGATCTCGGTGATGGCGGACCAGATGGTCGCCGGGCTGATCATGAAGATCGGCGGCGGGCTCCTGCTGTGGAGCATCATCGCGATCCTGTTCTTCAAGTGGCACACGCAGGAGAGCACGGAGGGGATCGACGCACTCCAGTGGCGCGACGTCGGCCGCCAGCTCGACCGGGTGGAGGTGACGCCGTGAGCCGCGAATCACGCGACCGGCTGCTGCTCCCCGCGCTTCTCCCGATCCTGGCGATCCTGATCATCGCCATCCTCGTGATCGCGATGTCCCGCGTGCTCCTCGCGGTCCCGCACGAGATGGCGACGCCGATCGCGCTCGGGCTCGCGTTGAACGTGCTGACGGGCGCGGCGCTCATCGCGTCGTGGCCCTCGCTCCGCGGCAAGGCGGTGGTCGCGATGCTCGTCGTCGTCGGGCTCGTGGTCGTCGGCGGCGGCGTGACGGCGATGGCGGTCAGCGGGGAGCTGCACGAGCTGCGAGAGGCGCTGGCCCGCGATGAGGTCGCACCTGAAGGTGGCCTGGCGACCGGGGAACAGCCGGGCCCCGGGGAGACCGGTGAGCAGGGCGCGCCCGGCGAGACCGGCGAGCCCCCGCCGCCGGTGACGGAGCCGACCACGGATGTCGTCGCGCAGCAGATGGCCTTCGACGTCGACGAGCTCCTCTTCGTCGCCGGCGAGGCGACGACCCTCACGTTCCGCAACGAGGACGCCGCGCCGCACAACATCGCGATCTACACCGAGCCCGGCGCCGAGACGCTGTTCAGCGGCGAGGTGTTCTCCGGGCCCGACGAGCGGGAGTACGAGATCCCCGCGATGGAGCCCGGGCGCTACTACTTCCACTGCGACGTCCACCCGCCGATGAACGGCGCGGTCACCGTCGGGTAGCGCCGCTCCTCCGCAACGCCGCGATCGCGAACACCGCCGCCGCGCCCTGTCCGATCGTCACGATCCACACCCAAAGCCGGGAGGAGAGCCCCTCGCGGAAGGCGTCGGGGGTGAAGGCGCCGGGGTGGTCGAGCACGGCCGCCAGGACCCAGCCCACGCCGATCACCGCCGCCGCGATCAGCGCACGTCGCCGGCCCCGGACGGCGAGGACCGCGGCAACCACCGTGGATGCGACCGCCACGCCCATCGACCACTCGAACACGAGATGGGAGATGCCGAACCGTTCGGGGATGCCGGAGACGAGGTCCTCCATCAGGTGCGGGACGAGCCCGAGCAGGCTCCCCGCGGAGCAGAGCGCGGCCGCGAGCGCCGGTTCGCGTCGCGCCACCCGCTAGACCCCCGCGTAGGAGTGGAGACCCGAGATGACGAGGTTCACGACGACGAGGTTGAACACGAGCGCGCCGAACCCGACCAGCGCGAGGACGGCCGCCCGGCGGCCGCGCCATCCGACGGTCGCACGCGCGTGCAGGTACGCGGCGAAGACCACCCAGGTGACGAAGGACCAGACCTCCTTCGGGTCCCACCCCCAGTACCGACCCCAGGCCTGCTCCGCCCAGATCGCCCCCGCGATCACGGCGAAGGTCCAGACGGGGAAGCCGAACGCGATCGTGCGGTAGGCGAGGCGGTCGAGGATGTCCGAGGCGGGCAGGCGGCCTCGCGACGGCTCCACCGTCTCGGTGGACCGGTCCGCCCCGACGGCGTAGTCGTCCGGCAGGCCGCCACCGCCGACGCCGGCCAGGATGGGTTCGCGCTCCTCGTCCCGCTGGCGCGCCATCGCCCGCCGCTCCCCCGCGTCGCGCACGAGGTAGAGGATCGTGAACACCGCGCCGAGGATGAACAGCGACGACCCCACGATCGCCGCGAGCACGTGGATCCGGATCCAGTACGAGTTGAGCGCCGGGACGAGGGGCCCCGGCGGGACGTAGAGCATCGTCGCACCGGCCATCGCCAGGACCGACGCGCCGATCGCGAACCCGCCGACCGCGCGGACCCGCGACACCCGCTCGAGCACGAGGTAGCCGACGACGACCCCGAACCCGACCACCGACGCGTACTCGTACATGTTCCCCCAGGGGACGCGTCCGGCCGCGACCCCGCGCAGCACGATCGAGACCAGATGCACCGCGGCGCCCAGCGTGGCCAGCGACGTTCCCGCGATCCACGACCCCCGGCGCCGGAAGGCGAGGTGGTGGAAGTACGCGAGCGCGCCCACGAGGTACAGCGCGAGGGCGAGGCCGAACGCGAAGTTCGAGGCGCGCGTCATCCCGTCTCGACTCTACCGGATGGGTCTCGCTCGCCGAGCAGCGCCGCGACGAGCGACGCGAACTCCTCCTCGAACGCGGCACGCCGTTGGAGCGCGAACCCGCCGACCGTGAGCCGCGTGCCGCCGCCCTCCGGATCCGCCTGCACCCAGATCCTCCGGCGGGACGAGTAGAGGGCGGGGATGAGGCCGAGCAGGATCAGGATGGCCGCCGCGAGCATGATCCCCGTACCGGGGTCACGCGTGATGCGGAGCTGCGTGTACTCCCGAAGCTCGTCGAAGGAGATCTCGAGCCCGCGAGGCCCTTCGGTCCTCCCGCCGAGCCCGATCCCCCCCGAGCCGATCTCGCGCATGCGCTCCGTGTCGAGCCGGAAGACGCTCTGCGCTCGCGTCAGCCCGAGGTCGCCCTCGTAGACCGTGTAGGCGAGGAAGGGCTCCCGCGCCTCGAGCATCGGGCGGCCCGCGAGCGCCGCGACGGGATCCGGCAGCAGCCGGAACTCGATCCCCACCTGCGGCCGCAGCGACGGGAGCTTCACCACCCCCCGCCAGGGCTCCCGGCGGTCCTGCTCCGATGAGACGACGAAGACGACCGGGCCCTGCGCGAGCGTCCTCCCCTCGTGGCGGACCGAGACCGACGGCGCCCAGCCGTAGCCCTGCTGGAAGAGCTTCACGCCGCGGTGGTGCAGGGGGTGGTTCACCCGGATCTCCTCCCGCCGCACGAGCCGCCCGTCCTCGAGGACGTCGACGCGGCTGACGAACTCCCTCGGCAGGCCGGTCTCCCGGTACGAGACGTCGAAGTCCCGCAGCCGCACCTGGAACCCGCGGTGCATCCGTTCGGAGAAGAAGCGCCCGTGGACCGGCGGCGTGTCGTAGCTCGCCGGGGACTCGGTGAACGTGTCCCCCTCGACGATCGTCGCCTGGCCCGTGAAGCCGAACCCCTTGCCGACCACCGCCCCGAGGAGGAGCAGGAAGAACGACCAGTGGAACATCAAGCTCCCGGCCTCGCGTGCGAGACCCTTCTCGGCCGAGAGCATCCCCTCGGCGGTGGCGACGCGGAACCGGCGGCGGCGCAGGAGCCGTCGCGCACGCTCGAGCGCTTCCCCGGGTTCCTCCGGCAGCCGGGCGGCGGCGACGTGGCGCATCCCCTCGAGCTCCCGCTGTGGCTGTGGCCGCCGACGCAGCGCGCGGACCATCGCCCGTGTGCGGGGACCGAGGCAGGAGGCGAGCGAGATCAGCAGCAGCGAGTACGCCGCGGTGAACCACCACGATCCGTAGACGTCGAAGAGGCCGGTCACGCGGTAGATCCGCGCGAGCAGCGGCCGTTCGCGGAACAGGTCCGCGACCGCGCCGGGCGAGTTCTGCACCTGCGGCACGAGCGACCCCGCCGTCGCCGCCAGCGCGACGACGAGCAGCAGGAGCAGCGCCATGCGCATCGACCGCAGCGCGCGCCAGACGGCCGCGAGGGACCGGGTGAGTGACGGCATCGCGGCGAGTCTAGCCAGGGGCTACAGCGGCGGCGTGAAGCTGCGCACCAGGCGCAGCAGGCCGAGCCGCGACAGGAGCGGCACCCACAGGTTGAGCGCGAGCAGGACCCCGATCGTCACGAGGAGGGCGCCGCCGACACCGGCGAACCAGTGGTAGTTCCGCTTCACGGCGGCGAGGACCCCGACGAGGCGCCGGACGCCGAGCCCGACCAGGATGAACGGCAGCCCGAGCCCGAGGGAGTACGAGAACATCAGGACGGCGCCCCAGACGCCGCCTCCCTGCGCCGCCGCCAGCGTGAGGATCCCGGCGAGCACGGGCCCGATGC
>DATLGG010000137.1:0-2369 GCA_035540615.1 Actinomycetota bacterium
AGACTGGCGAACAACCCCTCGCGGGCGCGGTCGGAGACCGGTCGCGTCGAGCCGCGCGGTCCCGCGAGCCTCATCCCGCGCGCCGACCCGGCGATCACCCGCATCTCAGGAGTGGAAGAGCCAGTCGATCGAGTCTGCGAAGCGGCGCTCCATCTCCACGCGCAGCTCCGCGTGCCGCTCGAGCTCCGCATCCTCGTCGATCAGGTCGAAGGCCTCGCGCCGGGAGCGGCGGACGAGATCGGTGTCGTGGGCGAGCCGCGCGAGCCGCAGGTCGGGCATCCCCGACTGCCGGATGTCGAACAGCGTCCCCTCCCCGCGCAGCCGCAGGTCCTCGTCGGCGAGCCGGAACCCGTCGGTGGTCGCGACCATCGCCTCGATCCGGGCGCGCGCCTCCTCGTTGTCGGGCGGTGATTCGTCGAACAGGATGCAGTACGAGCGGTGCGCTCCGCGGCCGATGCGGCCTCGCAGCTGGTGGAGCTGGGCGAGCCCGAAGCGCTCCGCGTTCTCGATCAGCATCACGCTCGCGTTCGGCACGTCGACGCCGACCTCGATCACGGTCGTCGAGATCAGGATGTCCGCCTCGCCGGTGCGGAAGCGCTCCATCACGCGGTCCTTCTCCTTCGGGCGCATCCGCCCGTGCAGGAGCTCGACCTCGAGCTCGGGGAAGACCTCGGCGGCGAGCCGCGCGGCCTCCGACTCCGCCGCCTTGACCTCGAGCCGGTTCCCCTCGTCGATCGCGGCGGTCACCACGAACGCCTGCCGCCCCTCGCGGACCTGTTCGCGGACGAGGTCGTAGGCCCGGCGCCGCTCCGCGGGCGTGCGCGCGGCGCGGGTCTCGATCGGCTGGCGCCCTGCGGGCATCTCGTCGAGCACCGACACGTCGAGGTCGCCGTAGTACGTGAGGGCGAGCGTCCGCGGGATCGGCGTCGCCGTCATGATCAGGACGTCCGGCTGCACCCCCTTCTCCTTCAACGCGATCCGCTGATGGAGCCCGAAGCGGTGCTGCTCGTCGACGACGGCGAGCGACAGGTTGCGGAACGCCACCCCCTCCTGCACGAGCGCGTGGGTCCCGATCAGCACGTCGACCTCCCCCGCCGCGACCGCCTCGTACACGCGCTCCCGCTCCTTGCCGGTCACGGATGCGGTGAGGAGCGCGTGGACGGGCCCCCGTTCCTCCGTCGCGAAGAGGTCCGGCTGCGCTCCTCCGCCCGTGACGCCGAGCCGGCGCCCGCCGAGGGGGCCGAGGAGCGCGGCGACGCTGCGGGCGTGCTGCTGGGCGAGGACCTCGGTCGGGGCCATGATCGCGGCCTGATGGCCGGAGCCCACCGCCACGAGACAGGCGTACAGCGCCACGACGGTCTTCCCCGACCCGACGTCGCCCTGGAGCAGCCGGTTCATCGGCTTCCCCGCGGCCATGTCGCGCGCGATCTCGCCCGTCGCACGCCGCTGAGCGTCCGTCAGGGGGAACGGCAGGGCCTCGAGGAACCGGACCGCCAGCTTCGCATCGAGGTCGTGGGCCACCCCAGGGGTCGAGCGCTCCACCCGGCGCTTGCGGAACGCGACGCCGAGCCCGAGGAAGAAGAGCTCGTCGAACTTCAGGCGTTCCAGCGCCCGTTGGCGGTCGGCGTCGTCCTCAGGGAAGTGGACGTCGTGGAGCGCTCGCTCGAGCGGCAGGAGCGACTGGCGCTCGACGACCTCCGGTGGCAGCGGGTCGGGGATCGGGGGGACCCGCTGGAGGGCGTCGTGGACGAGGCGCCGGATCACGCCGGTCGTGACCCCTTCGCCCGCCCCATGCACCGGGACGATCCGACCCGTGTGCACCTGATCCGCGTCGCCGCCGCGCAGGACCTCGACGGCGGGGTTCTGGATCCGCAGCCTGCCCCGGAACGCCGAGACCTTCCCGGACGCCGCGACCTCCTGGCCCTGGCGGAACCGCTTCATCGGCCACCGCTGGTTGAACCAGAACAGGTCGAGCGAGCCGGTCCCGTCCCAGACGCTCACCGTCACCATCGCCTTGCGGTGGCGCGTCTGCGCCATGTGGACCTTGCGGACCGTGCCGATCACCGTGGGCTCCTGGTTGAGCCGGACCTCGCCGATCTTCGCGACGTCGGAGCGGTCGATGTATCGGCGCGGGTAGTGATGCAGGAGGTCACCCACGGTCTCGACACCGAGGTCCCGCAGGGCGCCGACGTACCGGCGCGCCCAACCGGCCGCCAGGGTCTCGATGGAGGATCCGAGGGAGAGCGCGGCCACCGCTCGAATCCTACGGGACGGATGCCGTCCGAGACCCGGTGTACCGTGGACCGGTGCGCCGCGCGCTCGTGCTGCTGCTGGTGGCTGCGGCCACCGCCTGTGGGGGACCCTCCACC
>DATLGG010000138.1:0-19291 GCA_035540615.1 Actinomycetota bacterium
GGCTCACCACCGACGCCGTCAGCCGCTCGGCGACCGACGTCACCACGGCGGAGTACGCGTCGAGCGCCTCCCCCTCGCTCGGACGACCCATCGCGGCCTGCTGGAACGGGCCTTCGAGCCTCCCCTCGACCATCGCCACGACGCCCACCTCCCTTCGAGACGAACTCCAGGGTACGACCGACCGCCGGTACCGAACGGCTCCCAGGAGATCCCGGCCGAGGGAGATACGATGCGGCGCGTGACCCGAGGACCCGAGACGATGCGGCGTCTGTACGAGGGTCTCGATGCGCGGGACGCCGATGCCGTCGCCTCCTGCTACGCGCCGGTGGCGACCTTCGAGGATCCCGTCTTCCGGCTCGAGGGCGGCGACGTCACGGATATGTGGCGGATGCTGATCGAGCGGGGGCGTGACCTGCGCGTCGAGCACGAGATCGTCGACGCGACGAGCGCCCGCTGGACCGCCCGCTACACCTTCGGCGGTCACCCCGTTACCAACCGCATCACGAGCAGGTTCGCGTTCGACGAAGAGGGCCGGATCCTGCAGCAGTTGGACTCCTTCGACTTCCCGCGCTGGGCCGCCCAAGCGCTCGGCCTCAAGGGTCGGCTCTTCGGCAGGTTCCGCTTCCTGCGGTCCGCGGTGCGGAGAGCCAGCGCTACATCCCTCGCCTCGTGGCAGAGACGTCGCGGACGGGATGGTCAAGCCTCGAGCGGATCCCAGGTCACCTAGAACCGTCCTCAGCCAGCGGCTGCCCTGGCGGGCGGACCCCTCCAGCAGGGTGGCCA
This sequence comes from Actinomycetota bacterium, assembly GCA_035540615.1. Taxonomy (GTDB): domain Bacteria; phylum Actinomycetota; class UBA4738; order UBA4738; family CALAEC01; genus DATLGG01. Next base: position 784 of record DATLGG010000138.1, read on the forward strand.
CGATGGTCGAGTCGCGTGCTCCGCCTGGCGATGAGACGCCTGACTTGCGAGTGTCGCCCGCTTATGTCGCCCTTGCGAAGTTGCACCCGGCCGTGCCAGGATTGTTCTTTGGTCGGCGTCTACCAGAGAGGGGTGGGGGGATGCGACGCGCTATCGCTGCAGTGTTGCTGTCAGCCGCCGTCGGGGCCGGAACGTTCGTTGGAGCCGCCTACGCGACGGACGAGAACGCCCCGCATAGTGGGCCCACATCGCATCCTCACCACGTCCACAGGGGCAATGGTGAGTGCGAGGACATCGACGAAGTGCTGTTCGAACGCGACCACCGAGGATTGCATCAGGGTGCTGGCCAAAGCGGCCCCGACCGGGGTCCATGGCACGGGACCTGCGCGACCCACAACGATCACTAGCCGCCCCTTAGGTCCTGCGGTCCCGGCGCTGGTTCGCGCATGGGCTAGATCTGGTGGAGGTGAGGGGATTTGAACCCCTGGCCTCTGCGTTGCGAACGCAGCGCTCTACCCCTGAGCTACACCCCCGAAGGGCATCAGGGTAGCAGAGGCGCTCAGGCGTACAGGAGGGGGAGGATCGCGAGGTAGGCGACGATCAGCACGACCGCTTCCCAGCGGACGACCTTCCGAGCGGTCGCCATCATCAGCCATCCCGCCGCCGCCACGCCAACCATGACGAGTGTGCCGATCCCCGTGAGGGTCGGCGCGTCGAGGGGCCCAGGCCGGACGAGGATGACCGTGGCCGCGACGGCCAGGCTGTTGAACAGGTTGCTCCCGAGGAGGTTACCGACGATCAGATCCGGTTCGCCGTGGCGGGCCGCCTGGAGCGCCGTCACCAGCTCCGGGAGCGAGGTGCCCAGCGCGACGATCGTGAACCCCGCGAAGCCGCCGGCGATGCCGAGGGACTCGGCGAGGCCCGTCGCGCCGACGAGCAAGAGCTGGGCCCCGAGGATCGTCCCGCCGAGCCCGAGGACGGTCCGGATCGCCTCCACGCCGCGCCGATGCGGCTCGGATACGCGCACGAACTCGTCGGTCTCCCGCGCCAGCTCTTCGTCCGGCGCGGCGGCGCGCAGGACCATCCACAGGCCCCAGGCGAGCCCGAGCAGGAGGAGGAGACCGACCCCCCGGCCGAGCCTGCCCTGGAGTGCGATCGCGAACATCCCAACGGCGATCGCCGACAGCGGGGCCTCGCGCTCGATCGTCTTGGAGGTCACGACGATGGGGCGCGCGAGCGCCGCGACCCCGAGGATCAGGGTCAGGTTCGCGATGTTCGAGCCGACGATCGTCCCGACGGCGACCTCCGGCTGACGCTGGAGGGCCGCGAGACCCGCCGCCAGGACCTCCGGGGAGCTCGTGCCGAAGCCGATGATCACGACGCCGACGACCACCGGTGACACCCGCAGGAGGACGGCCAGGCGCGACGCCCCGATCACGAACCGCTCCGCCGCGACCGTCAGGAGGGCGATCCCGCCGACGAGCAGGGCCGCATCGACCAGCATCGCTCAGTCGCGGCGGTTCAGGTCGTCCGCGTGCTGCTCGAGCGCGGCGCGGAGACGCTGCTGCCCGATCGAGACGGACAGGTCCCCGCGCGTTTTCTCGAGGATCCCGCGCGCGATGTCGGTCGAGCGGCGCAGGTGGCCGGTGATCCCGTCCGGGTAGTCCATCGTGACGAGGAGGTAGTACAGATCCTCCATCGCGCGGAGGATCTCCTCGCTCCGCTCGAGGTGGCCGGTGCGCAGCATGTCGAGGATCGCCCGGCGGCACTCGCCGATCGCCTCGGCCATCCCGTTGAGGTACGGCGCCAGCTCGACACCGATCTCCTCGGGACCCGGAAGATCCCTTCCGGCGATGACCGCTTCGGTCAGCACGGACTCGGCGTACTCCTTCTGAGCGTCGGCGAGCATGCCGCCGAAGACCCGCGGTGGATGGCCGCCCGCAGCCGCCTCTCCCTCCGCGAGCGCTCGCCGGGCCTCCTCCTGGAGCCGATGGGCCTCGTCGAGCTCACCCCGATGGATCGCACGGATCGAGTTCGCGGCCGCACGGATCGCGCGGCGAGACGCGCCGAGAACCACTTCACGCGCGGCCATGATGGCGTCGAACCGCCGCTGGAAGGCGGCGGCCATCGCTGTGAGATCCACGGGCGCGTGACTCAGCGCGCGGCGACGGCGCGGCGCGGTTCGGGCTCCTCGCTGCGCACGACCGCGAGGTCCTCCTCCGGCAGCCGGATCGTCCGCGGCCCGCGGTTCCGCATCCGCAGCAGCGCGCCGAGGTAGACGAGGATCAACCCCGCCAACAGGGCGCTGACGACCCACATCGCCCGCAGCGGCGGGAAGGCTCCGATCAGGACGCTGAACGCGAGGGCCTCGCCGAGCACCGACAGCACGCGGCGGCGGCGCTCCCGCAAGCGTGCCCGAGCACGCTCGCCCGGTCCGATGAAACGCACGTCGCGACGAGGCGCGAGCACCCAGCGTCCGGGGGTCGGCTGACGTTCCTGGATGTATGCCAAGGCCTGAAGGCTCCTTTCGACGTTCCCGTCGCTCCTCCTGCCGAACGGCAGGGGGAGGAGCAGAACGCCCCAGATCCCGGCCAATGCTACAAGCAGCAGCCAGTCCACCACCAAGCCCTCCACGGCCGGCCCCGGCCCGACCGCAAGATGCTGGGCCGCTCCGAACGTAACAGCCCAGATGTGGGGGTTCAACGACCCCGCAGCTCAGAGCAGCTTCTTGCGCTGGACGAAGTCGGCGAGGAACGCGCGGAAGGCCTCGCCCAGGTCCTCGCGCTCGGCGGCGAGCTCGACCGTCGCCCTGAGGTAGTCGAGCTTCTTCCCGATGTCGTAGCGGGCCCCCTCGAAGACGTACGCGTAGACCGCCTGCTCCCGGGCGAGGATCGCGATCGCATCGGTGAGCTGGACCTCCCCGCCGGCGTCCGGCGCGGTCTGTCGCAGGGCGTCGAAGATCTCCGGCGTGAAGATGTAGCGGCCGATCACGGCGAGGTTCGACGGCGCCTGCTCCGGCGATGGTTTCTCGACGATGTCGAGGACCCGCACCAGGTCGTCTTCCACCGTCTCCGGCTTCACGGCCCCGTACAGGCTGATGTCCTCCCTGGGGACCTCCTGGACGGCGATCACGCTCCGCCCGTAGCGCTCGTACACCTCGGCCATCCGCGCGAGCAGGGGGTCGGCGGCCGCGATCACGTCGTCGCCGAGCAGGACGGCGAAGGGCTCCCCCGCCGCGTGGGGTTCGGCGACCGCCACCGCCGCACCGAGGCCGAGCGGGTCACGCTGGCGGATGTAGTGGACGGTGGCCATCTCGGTGATCTCCCGCACCTGCTTGAGGAGATCGTGCTTGCCCGCGCGCTCGAGGTGGTTCTCGAGCTCCCCCGAGCGGTCGAAGTGATCCTCGAGCGTCCGCTTGCCGCGGCCGGTGATGATGAGGAGATCACGCAGCCCCGACCGGACGGCCTCCTCGACGACGTACTGGATCGCGGGCTTGTCGACGAGGGGCAGCATCTCCTTCGGCTGGGCCTTCGTCGCCGGGAGGAACCTCGTGCCGAGGCCCGCCGCCGGGATCACCGCCTTGTTGAGCTTCGCCATCGCCCCTCCGCGCGAGGGTCGAGTGTAGCCCGACCCGTGACGGGGGTCAGTCGGCGACTTCGAGGCGGTCCCGGCCGCTCTCCTTCGCCCGGTACATCGCGATGTCCGCGACCCGGATCAGCTCTTCGGCCACCGTCCCGTCCTCGGGGTAGCAGGCGACACCGATGCTGACCGTGAGGCTGAAGCCACCCGCGGCCTCTTCGGCGAACGGCGACTGGCGGACGACGGTGAGGATCTTCTCCGCCACGACCTTCGCGCCCTCCCGCGGTGTCTCCGGCAGCACGACGATGAACTCCTCGCCGCCGTAGCGCGCGAGCGAGTCGATCTGGCTGCGGATCGTGCTCATGATCCGGCGCGTCACCTCGATCAGCACCTCGTCGCCGACGTGGTGCCCGTGCAGGTCGTTCACGAGCTTGAAGTGGTCGATGTCGATCATCAGGACGGAAACGGGACGTCCGAAGCGCTGGGCCCGCTCGAGCTCCTTCCCGAGCGTGAGCTGGAGGTACCGGCGGTTCCACACCCCGGTCAGCCCGTCGGTGATCGAGAGGCGCTGCGCCTCCTGGTGCAGGAGCACGTTCTCGATCGCGATCGACGCCTGGCCCGCGAACGAGCCGAGCGTCTCGAGGTCGTCCGGCTCGAACGGCTGTGGAGTGGTCCGGCCGTAGAGCGCGAGCACGCCCATGTTCCGCTCCCCGCGCGTCAGGGGGACCGCGACCGCGGTCGATACGACCGGCTCCGCCGGGGGAACCGCCTGGGCGGACGTCGTGCCCGACGGGATCAGCACGGGCATCCCACCGGCGGCGGTTCCCGCGATGCCCTCCCCGATCCGCAGCGAGATCCCCTTCGTCGCCTCGTAGCCGTGACCGACCTCCAGCTGGAGGCGCCGGCCCGAAGGCGAGCGGAGGAACACCGCCCCCGACCGAGCGCCGAGGGTGACCGCCGCGGTGTCGAGGATCACCCCGAGCATCCCCTCGAGGTCGTGGGTCGCGCGGAGCGTCGCCCCGAGGCGGTCGAGGCCGCGGCGCAGCTCGTCCCGGGACTTCTCGAGCTCCCCGACGTAGCGCCGCATGTTCGCGGTCATCGCGTTGAACGCCTCCGCGAGCCGTGCGACGTCCCCCTGGCCCTCGGCGGGGACGAACGTGTCGAAGTCGCCGCCCGCAACGGCCATGGCGCCCTCCGCGAGACGCTGGAGCGGACGAGAGAGGAGCTTCGCGAGCGCGTAGCCGAGGAGCATCGCGAGCGCGAGGCTGATAGCGATGATGACCCACATCAGCCCTCGCATGCCGCCCGCACCCGCCTCGCGCGTCACGACGGCGACGGCGGACGGCTGCCCCTCGATCGGTGTCACGAGCGCACGGCGGCCGTCGGGAAGCGCGATGGGCCCGGAGCTTCCAGCGGGGAGCCGGGCCGGCGCATCGCCGTTCGAGGCCACCGTCCGCTGACGGTGGACGATCACGATGTCGAGCGACGCCCCTCGCGAGAGGGCGCGGGCGAACCGCTCGTCGGCGTAGAACCCACCGGTGACGGTGCCGCGGATGCCGTCCGATACCACCTCGACGCGCGCCCGCAGCATGGGATACGCCTCCTCCTCACGGAGCAGGTCGCGGATGCGCGGCGGCGGCACCTCGGCTGCGTACGCCGCCCGACCGACGGCGTCAGCGAGGATCGTCTCGTCGGCGGAGGTCACCACGACGAAGTCGAGGCCGGCCTCGTCGCGTGCCCGCTGGACCTGTGCCCGAAGCCCCGGTTCGCCGAGCGCACCAGCGAGGGCCGAGGCGATATGCCGCACCTCACGCGAGGCTGCTTCCGAGCGCTCCTGCCAGAGCGCAGCCGCGGCGCGAGCTCCGATCTGCAGTCGTTCGTCCACCCGGCGGTCGACCTCGCGGTTGACGAGTACCTGGAGGACGACCGTGGCCGCGACCAGCGGGACGACGACGATCATCGTGAAGAACAGGGTGAGCCGAGCTCGGAGGGTCACTCGATCACCTTTCCCCGGCCCAGGCGCAGGCCAGCACGATCCACGATGGCACCACCCACAGGTATCGTCAGTTCGGGCGGAACCCTTGAATCGGGACGGAGGGGATGGATCGCGCGGAGCGGAAGGCGGAGCTGCGGGCGACGATGCGCGCACGGCGCGACGAGGTCCCGGGGGAAGAGCGTCTCCGGCGGGCGGACCGGATCGCGGGGCGCATCACCGCGCTCGGCGCCTTCCGTGCGGCGCGGACGGTCCTGCTCTTCTACTCGTTCGGGTCCGAGGCCTCGACGCTGCCGATCGCGCGCCGCGTCCACGAAGAGGGGAAGCGGCTCCTGCTCCCGTTCCTGCGCGACGGCACGATGGAGGCCGCTGAGGTTTCCCCCGGCGAAGCGCTCACGGCCTCGAGATACGGTCCGAAGGAGCCCTCGAAGCGGATCGCCGTTGATCCGCGAGAGGTCGACCTCGTGATCACGCCGGGCCTCGCGTTCGACCGCGACGGCAGACGACTGGGGTACGGCGGGGGCCACTACGACCGCTACCTTACCCGCCTGCGCGACGACACCCTCCGCGTGGGGCTCGCCTTCGCCTTCCAGGTGGTCGACGAGGTCCCGTCCGAGGACCACGACGAGCGGGTGCACGTCGTCGTCACCGAGGATGACGCGATCGAAGCGTCTATCATCTGAGCGCCATGCCGACCTACGAGTACGTCTGCCTCGAACGCGAGCACCGCTTCGAGGTGTTCCAGCGGATCGGAGACGAACCCGTCGCGACGTGCCCGGAGTGCGGCAGCGCGGTGCGGAAGGTCTTCCACCCCGTCGGCGTCGTCCTGAAGGGGTCCGGGTTCTACAAGACCGATTCCCGCGGTCAGAAGCCCGCGGGGAAACCTCCGGAGGGGTCCTCGGAGAAGAAGAAGGAGCCGGCCTCGGAGAAGAAGAAGGCCTCCGGCTCCTCGTCCGAGGGCGGCGGCACGAAGGGCGAGAAGAAGGAGAGCGCGTGAGCGAGGCGACGATCGGAGTGTTCGGCGGGTCGGGGTTCTACTCGTTCCTCGAGGGGGTGCGGGAGCACGACGTGGACACGCCGTACGGCAAGCCCTCGGCGCCTCCGGCCGTGGGTGAGGTCGGCGGACGCCGGGTGGCGTTCATCCCCCGGCACGGCGCGCGCCACCAGTACCCACCGCACGAGGTCCCCTACCGCGCGAACCTGTGGGCGATGAAGGACCTCGGCGTGGAGCGGATCGTCGGCCCCTGCGCGGCGGGGTCGCTCCAGCCTCGCGTGAAGCCGGGCGACTTCGTGATCTGCGACCAACTCGTCGACCGGACCTCCGGCCGACGCGACACCTTCTACGACGGGCCGGTCACGACCCACATCGGCTTCGCCGACCCGTACTGCCCGACGATGCGCGAGATCGCGATCAAGCAGGGACGGGAGCAGGGCCTCGACCTGCACGAGCGCGGAACGGTCGTCGTCGTCCAGGGCCCTCGCTTCTCGACGCGAGCGGAGTCGAAGTGGTTCGCGAGCGCCGGCTGGGAGGTCATCAACATGACCCAGTACCCCGAGGCGGCGCTGGCGCGGGAGCTCGAGCTCTGCTTCCTCAACGTCTCGCTGATCACCGACTACGACGTCGGGGTCGAGGGCGAGGACATGGAGCCCGTGAGCCACGAGGCCGTCGTCCGGGTCTTCAACGAGAACAACGCGAAGCTCCGGGACCTGCTGTTCCGCGTCATCCCGGCCCTGCCCGAGGAGCGCGACTGCCCCTGCGCCACGGCGCTCGACGGCGCGAGGTTCGAGGTCCACTAGCGTTCCTGTCGGTGGGGCGTGGGATGCTCCGCCGGTCCGCTCCTCCCCCGGAAAGGAGCAACCGATGCGCCGCCTGCGCCCGCGCGCGTCCCGCCTGTTGTTCGTCTCGTCGCTCTTGCTCGGGCTCGCCGTCACGACGACCCTGAAAGGGCACCTCGCGCGCCTGGAGGCGCGCGCGGCGCGTGGGGGACCGGGGGTTCCCGCCGTCGTCGCGGTGTCCGACCTGCCGCGCGGCACGATCCTCGGCCCCGGGTCGATCCGGGTCGCCGAGGTGCCGGCCGTCGCTCGCCCGCCGGGGGCGCTGTCGCGCCTGGAGGACGCGACCGGCAAGACGCTCGCCGCAGACGTCGCGGCAGGGGAGATCCTGACGGGCCTCCGCCTGCGACGGGGCGGGCCGATCGCCGCCTCCCTCCCGCCCGGGCTCCGAGCCCTCGCGATCCCGGTGCCGGTCCCGCCGGGGTCGGTTGTCCCGGGGGACCGCGTCGACGTGCTCGCCACCTCGATGGAAGGAGCCCCGTTCTCCGAAACGGTGGCTCGCGAGGTCGAGGTCCTCCGCGTCGAAGCGAGCGACGTGGACGTCTCCGCGCCGGCGACCATCTTCGTCCTCGCCGCACCGGAGACGGCGGAGCGACTGGCGGCGGCAACCGCGTTCTCTCAGCTCTCCATCGCGGTGGTCTCCAGCGCCTCCCCATAGACTGCCGCGCATGGTGCGCGCGGTCGTCCTCGGCGCCGTCCAGGGGCTGACGGAGTTCATCCCGATCTCCTCATCCGGCCATCTGACGATCGTCCCGTTCCTGCTGGGGTGGGAGCATCCGGGCCTGCCGTTCGACGTCGCGATCCACCTCGGCACCGCGCTCGCGGTGATCCTCTACTTCCATCGGGAGCTCGTCGCGCTCGTCGCCGGCACGGGGAAGACCCTCCTTCGGCGCGGCGACGCGAACGACCGGAACCACGCGCGGATCGCGCTCCTGCTCTTCGTCGCGTCGATCCCGGCCGGACTGGCAGGCATGCTGTTCGAGGGGTTCTTCGAAGAGCGGTTCGGCGAGGCCCGGACCGCAGGGCTGCTCCTGTTCGTCACCGCGGGCCTCATCTTCGGCGGCGAAGCCGTCTACCGGCGGCGCGACCCGGGCGTGAACCGCGACCTCAGCCGAGTCGGGTGGCGCGACGCGATGCTCGTCGGCCTCCTCCAGGCCTGCGCGATCTTCCCCGGCATCTCACGGTCGGGAGCGACGATCGCGGCGGGCCTCGTCACCGGCCTGGCGCGCGACGCGGCGGCGCGCTTCTCGTTCCTGCTCGGGCTTCCGGCGATCCTCGGTGCGGGCTTGCTCCAGGTGCCGCAGCTCCCGCCCGGGATGGACACGGGCACCGTCGTGGCCGCCACGGCCGTCTCGGCGGCGACCGGGTTCGCCGCGATCGCCTTCCTCGTGCGGTACCTCCGGGCGCGCGACATGCGGCCCTTCGCCTGGTACTGCGTGCTCTTCGGCGCCGTCGCCCTCGGATTCTGGTTCCAGGTCAGCTGAGGGGCTACGTGCCCGCGACCGTCATCTCGCCGAGCAGGAGGGTCGGTGACCCGACGGACCCGCCGAAGAAGCGGAGGTCGTTCCCCGCGGCCCGGACGGCGGTGAGCATCTCGACGAGCGTGCTCGCGATGGTCATCTCGCGCAGCGGCTCGCCGAGGATGCCGTTCTCGATCCGCAGGCCCGTCGCGCCGACGCTGAAGTCCCCGCTCACCGGGTTCGCCCCCGAATGCACCCCCGTGACGTCCTGCACGTAGACCCCGCCCCCGGCGCGCTGCAGCAGGGCCTCCGGATCTTCCGCCCCCGCCTCGAGGAAGAGGTTCGTCGGTGCGACGCCCGGCCCCCCGCGGTAGGAGCCGCGGCGGGCGTTGCCGGTGGAGCGCGCATCGGCTCGCCGCGCGGTCTCCGAGTTGTGGAGGAAAGCGCGGAGCACGCCCCGCTCGATCAGCGGGGTCCGCGAGGTCGGAACGCCTTCGTCGTCGAACGGCGCGGAGCCCGGGCCCTCGGGCAGGCGTCCGTCGTCGATCAGCGTCACGACCTCGGAGCCCACCGTCTCACCCATCCGCTCGGCCATCATCGAGCGCCCCTTCTGCACCTCTTCGGCGGAGAGCGTCCTCGATAGGACGCCGAGGAACGACGAGGCCGCCCACGGGTCGAGCACGACCGGGATCCGCTCCGTCCGCGGCTTGCGCCCGCCCAGCAGTCGCGCGCCGCGGATCGCCCCCTCCGCCGCGGCCTCCTGCCACTCGAGGTCGTCGACCTCCCGGGCCACCCGGAACGAGTAACCGGACTGCGTCTCGCCGTCGCGCTCGGCCAGCGCCGCGACGAGGCACCAGCAGTCGGTGCGCGCGTATTCGGCAGCCACACCTCGCGTCGAGGCGAGGGCGACGCGGGAGATCGCGTCGCCGTAGCGGACCTCCTCGACCTTCGTGACGGATGGATCGGTCGAGACGGCGACGCGCTCGAGGTCGAGCGCGAGCCTCACCTTCCGCTCGGGATCGAGCGACGCCATCGATCCGCGGAACAGGCCCGGGAGCTCGGTGGGATCGGCCGGGGAGGGGAGCCCGTTCGCCTCATCGGGCGTTGCGTGGCGAGCGTTCTCGCGCGCCCGCTCAAGCAGGCTCGCCGCCTCGGCGGGATCGGGGTCGGCCGCCCAGGCGTAGCCCAGCCGCCCCTCGACGACGAGGCGGACGCCGACGCCCCTCGACTCCGAGCCGGCGAGCTTCTGGACGACGCCGCCGCGGGCCTCGATCGAGGTCGAACGGCTCTCCTCGGCGTACGCCTCGACCTCCTCGCGATCGGTCGCACCGGCGATCGCCGCCCGGCACAGGTCTAGGAGGTCAGCCACCGGTTCCCCCGACCGTCATGCGCGCGATCCGCAGCGTCGGGCTTCCCGTCGTCACCGGGGCGGACTGGCCGTCCTTGCCGCAGGTGCCGGGGCGCGTGTCGAAGTCGGAGCCGACCGCGTCGACGGCCTGCATGATCGCGATCCCGTTGCCGATCAGGTTCGCCCCGCGCACCGGCGCCGTGATCGTCCCGTCCTCGATCAGGTACGCCTCCGAGACGCCGAAGACGAAGTCCCCGGTCGCCGGGTTCACCTGCCCGCCCCCGAGCGCCTTCGCGTAGAGGCCGCGCTTCGTGTCGCGGATGATCTCCTCGGGGTCGGTCTCTCCGGGAAGGATCGAGGTGTTCGTCATCCGAGGGATCGGCACGCTCGCGTAGGACTGGCGCCGGCCGTTCCCCGTCGAAGGGGTGCCGTCGCGACGGGACCATGTGCCGTCGTAGAGCGCCCCCACGAGCGTCCCGCCCTCGAAGAGGGTCGTGCGCTCCGCCGGGTGGCCCTCGTCGTCGAAGGAGAACGAACCCCAGGCGCCTGGGACCGTCGCGTCGTCGACCCCGTGGACGAGCCCGGAGGCGAGGCGCTCCCCCATCCGGCCCCGGTAGACCGACGCCTCCTTCCCGATCGTGTCCGCCTCCAGGCCGTGGCCGCACGCTTCGTGGAAGAGCACACCTCCGCCGGCCGCTCCGACGACCACGGCCATCTCCCCGGCCGGCGCCGGACGGCCGTCGAGCATCGCGATCGCCTGGCGGGCCGCCTTCCGCGCGATCTCCGAAGGCGGGTGCTGCTCCAGCAGCTCGACCCCGGCGAGTCCGGCCGGTCCCTCGAACCCGGTCTGCATCACGCCGTCGCGCGCGGCGACGACGTTCACGATCAGGCGGACGCGGTTCCGCTCCTCCTCGACCCAGCGCCCGTCGGAGGTCGCGATCAGCAGCCGCTGCACGGAGTCCCCGTAGCCGGCGACGACCTGCCGCACCTCTGGGGCGTGCGAACGTGCGGCGTCGTCGGCTTCGCGCACCCAGTCGACCTTCCGCTCCGTCGGCACCTCGACCGCCGGATTCGCGACCGGATGCCGGACGGGCGGCTCCATCCGCCGAAGGTCGATCACCCGGCCCCGTTCGCTGCCGCGGACCGCGGCCGCCGCTGCCTCGGCGGCTCGCCGGAGGGCCTCCGGCTCGACGCGGTTCGAGTACGCGTAGCCGGTCGTCTCACCGGCGATCACCCGGACGGCAGCGCCGCGGTCGGTCCCCGTGGAGAGCTCCTCGACCCGCCGGTCGTCGAGCCGCACCGAGGTGGAGACGCGCTCTTCGGCGTAGACCTCGGCGAAGCTCCCGCCCGAGGAGAGGGCGACGTCGAGGATCTCGCGGACCAGGGACTCGTCGAGCATGAGGGCGCATCCTACCAGCGGGCCCCTGCTACCGTGCTCGCGTGTCGTGGAGGCGAGGGGCCGGGTTCGCGCTCGCGGCGGTCGTCGCCCCCGCCGCCGTCTACCTCGCAGACGTGGCGGCGCTCGGGCACCGGCTTCCGGTGGGCCCCGACGGCCCGCTGTACACCTGGTGGACGCGCTACGCGGGCGTCGCGGGCCTCGGAGCGATCCCGGGCCGGCCCGGCGCCGTAGCCCTGACGCTCGGTCTCGGCGACCTGTTCGGAAGCGACGCGTCGTCGACGGTGGCCGCCGCCGGGCCCGTCCTCTCGATCGCGGGGGGGCTGGCGGCCGCGGCGACCGTGCACCTCCTGCTCGGGTCCGATCTCTTGCGCTCCGGCGCCGCCGCGTTGTTCGTGTCGGCGTGGTCCGCCCACCTCGCGGCCAGTTGGATCGCGAGCCTCCTGCTCGCCGTCCTCTTCCTCGCCGCGGTCGCCACCCTCGGAGAGCCGCGCGGCTCGTCGCGGACGGTGGGGCTCGGGGCGGCGCTCCTGGCCGCGGCGGGTCTCACGCACCGCTCGATGTTCGTCCTGATCGTCGTCGTCGTCGGGGCGGCGGCCTTCCTCCTGCTGCGCGGCGGATCGGCGCGCGCCCAGGCCGGGCGGATGCTGATCGGGCTCGGGCTCGGGGGCGGCGTCGCGGTCGGCGGGCATTTCCTCCTGCGGGCGGCCCCCGCCTTCGGCGACACCTCACAGGACGCGTTCCTGCGGCGCACCGGACTGCGGCACATCCTCGCGGACCGCTTCCGGGAACGCCTCGCGGGGGACGCCCGCCGGGCCGCGCTGCCGGCGGCGGCCGCCGGGGCGCTCTGGCGGCTCGGCCGGGCGGGGTGGTCCCGGCGCGGAGAAGTTTTCGCCGCGGTCTGCCTCAGCTGGGCGGGCCTGACGGCCGCGGGGATGCTCGCCCTGGCCTTCGTCCCGCGGGCGCAGGGGAACCGCCTCGTGGCGTTCGCGTTCTTCGTGCCGCTCGTCGCCGCTCCGGGGTTCGCCTGGCTCTGGCGGCGCGGGCGGCAGGTCGTCGCCGTCGCGGCGGCGGCGGTCCTCGTGGGCGGAGCCTTCCTCGGGTGGCTCCGACAGGACGTCTACGTCGGCGCGCACGAGCTGCGGCTCGCCGCCGCCGCGGGCGAGGTCGTGCGCGAGCTTCCGCCGGGGACGCCGATCGTCTTCCTCGTCGACCATCGTGACGACGCGGCATCGTTCCACGTCACGCGCTACTGGAACGTCATCCGCTCGGCCATCCCGCCGGAGCGGATCGCCGACGTCGTGGTCAGCGTCGGAAGCCCGAGCGACCACCGCGCCGGACGTCCGACCCTCACGGGTGACGAGGAGCACGACGAGCTCTCGCGCCGCTTCCTGCGACCGCCGCCGGAGCCACCCGGCGTCACGATCGTCCTGCGACCGTTCAACCGGCCCTGGTACGCCGAGGCTCTGCGCGACGGGACCGAGGTGAGCGGCGGCGTGATCGTGCTGGGCGGCCCTCGCACCGACCTCGGCGCCGTGACGGCGGGGCCTGGGGAAGGCGGGGCGCCGGCCTGGGTATCGCAGGCGATCCTGATCGGCGGGTTCCTCGCCGGGCTGGCCCTCGTCGGCTTCGGTTGGACGCGCTGGGCCCTCCGTCGACGTGACCGTCCGGCCGCGCTCTGGTTGGCGCCCTCAGCCGGAGCGGCCGTCGTCGTGCTCGGCGCCGTGGGCGCCGACGCGTTTGCGGTCGGTCACCTGCGCCGGTGGGCGATCGTCGGGATCGCGATCGCCGGCTATCTCGCCGCCTGGTTCCTTCCCCGACACCACGAACTCGGCGAGCAGGGGGTCGGCGTCGCCGGGCAGGGGACCGATCCTCGTTCGACGGCGAAGGTCGCGGACGACGAGGATCAGGAGGACGAGCGCGAGCGGTGAGGCCACGTAGTGCAGCCCGAGGATCATCGCCTCCCACGCGAGCGGCGCGCGGGAGGGCTCCGCGACCACCTCGGTGACGGCGAGGGCCGCCGCGAGCGCCACGGCGGCGTTGCGCGGGACCTTCGGCAGGATCCAGGCGACCGGCAGCACCAGGTAGGAGTACCAGGGCAGCAGCAGCGGCGCCGTCATCAACCCGATCAGCGACGCCCACCCCACGGCCGCCACGATGAGCCGAGGGTGGACCCGGGCCGGGTCGCGGGCGAGGTGACGCGCGATCATCGCGAGACACGCGAGCAGAACGAGGGGGAACAGGATCCGGAACCCGGCGCCGACGAGTCGCCCGAGCTCCGGCTCACCCAGCGCACGCCCGATGCGGATCGCGGTGACCCGGAGCAACCGCGTCGGAGCCAGCCACCCCTGCACGCCGGCGAGGTCGAGCATCCCGAGCGTCGGTCCGGCAGTCAGCATGAAGGGGCCGGCGAGCACGGCGACGAGCGAGGCCGCGGCTCCCCCGTGCATCCCGAGCGCGCGGAGCCGCTCCCCCCGCGGCCGACGCACGACCACGGCACCGACCGCGACCGCGAGCGGGAGAAGGGCCGTGATCTTCACGAGCGCCCCGAGGGTCAGCACCACCGTCGCGGCCAGCTGCCGCCCCTTGAGTAGGAGCAGCGCGCCACCCGCCAGGGTCAGCGCGACGAGGGGATCGTTGTGTCCCCCTCCGACGGTGTGCAGGATGACCACCGGGTTCCACCCGATCAGCGTCGCCGCGAACACCGCCCGCTCGGGGCGGGCGCGCCGCGCCGCCGCGGTCGTCAGACCCATGGTCACCAGGCTCGCGACGGCAGCGATGATCTTGAAGATCGGGATGAAGGCGGCGGGCGCGGCGGCCATCGAGCCAACCGCGGCGGCGAGCAGGACGAAGGCCGGACCGTAGAACGACGACGTCGCGATCCAGTGGTGCGAGACGTAGGGGAAGACCGGTTCCATCGGGAACTGCGAGGGCGTGACGGCGAACGGGTTCGCCCCGTGGGCCGCCAGGATCCGCCCATACATCCCGTAGCTGTAGACGTCGCGCGAGAACATCAACGGCATCAGGAGCGCGAGCGCGTGCAGGGCGACCGCCACGATCACCACCGTGCGCATGCTCAGGTTCCCCCGCCACGCCTCGCGCAGCGCGAAGAGGAACGCGAGGACCACCGCCGCGACCGCGAGGCCCCCGACGCCCGCCGCCGCGTCGTGGCTCAGGCCATCGAGCCCCAGCAGCGAGTGGAGCGCCTGCAGGACGCCCGCCGCTTGGGCATCTTCGGGGAGCGTCGGCGTGAACGCGGAGTCGGTGCGCCCACTGAGCACGGCGACCATCGCCGTCGTGACGACCACGCCGGTCGTGGCAAGGCGTGCGGCGGAACGCGACACCGCTGCGGATGCTACCGCCGTGGTCAGCGGCCCAGGATCTCCTTCTTCCGCAGCTCCATCCGCTGGCCGAGCTCCTCGAGCTCCTCCTTCTCGAAGACCTGGCGCGCCGCGTCGAACATCTCGCCTTCCTCTTCCTCGATGTGGTGCTCGATGTTCTCCTTCATCACCGAGAACTTCGCGCCCCAGGTCTCGTCGTCGTACGGGGTCTCGTCGATCTCGGAGGAGATCAGGTCGACCACGTGGTGCTCCTCGTACCCCTCGAGCACGACCTCCTTGGCCTTCGGGTGCTCTTGGAGCGCCGGGTAGAAGATCTCCTCCTCGATGGCTTCGTGGGCGGCTAGCTCCTCCTTCACCTTCGCGAAGAGCTCTTCGCGGGTCTTCACACCGCGCTCGGTCGTGGAGCCGAGCTTCTCCAGCAATCCCTTCATCGACTCGTGGTCGTCCTTCAGCAGCTTCAGCGCGTCCATGGGTGCGTCTCCTTCTGGTTCGGGTTCGGCGAGGTTCTTCCCCCTTCGCCGCGGCGTCACGCTCCGCCTCAGGGATCGATCACGTAGCCGAACCCGCGGCGGTTGCGGATGAGCGGCCGGGCCCGGTCCGCGTCACGGATGCGCCGTCGGAGCCGGTAGACGACACGACGAACGTCCTCGGGGGTGACGCAGGTGCCGTCGTCCCAAAGGACCGAGGCCAGCTCACCGGCGGTGACCGGCTCCCCGGGCCGTGCCGCGAGGGCGGCCAGCAGCGCGAGCTCCTGCGGCGGAAGCTCGTGGCGCACACCATCGACGAAGGCGATCCCACGTCGCGGATCGACACGAAGCACGTCCGATGGCACGGCCGAACGACGACCGTCGGCTGAGCCCAGGCCGAGCATCGCCTCGAGGGTCCTGACGCGCGCGTCGAGCCCTTCGGGGGGCTCCGCGCGGAAATGGAAGTGATGGACCGACGCCTCCTCGAGGAGATCGCGTTCCGGCGGAGTGATCCGCGGCCGCATCCAGTCGGGACCCGCGTAGGCGCGGAGGCCTGCGGTGTCGCGCCACGTGGTGAGCATCGCGAACTCGCGCGGCTCCCTCTCCGTCGGGTGTCCCACGCGCGCTTCCTCGACCCTTGGATCGGCGCGGAACATCGGAGCAGCCTGGTCGTGGAGGAGGCGTTCGAAGGCCCCCTCCATCCCCGGTCGCGCACGCCCCCGGAAGACCCGGATGATCACTCGCCCATCGTCCCACCGAAGCGACATCGGCGCGACATCGGGGTCATGGTCCGAGACGCACGCGGGTGGCACGATGGAGAAGATGACCCGGGGATCGGTCTGGCTGGCGGCCGCGCTCATCCTCGCCGCGTGCCCCGCAGGCGAGGAACCGTCGCCGACGCCGAGCGTCGGCCCGACCGCCGTGAGCCGGCCCTATCCCTACACGACACCGACCCCTCCGGCCGAACCCACGGAGATCGACGGGTGGTACGCGCGCCAGGTCGGGAAGGACGTCGCCGGCGGTCCCGGGCCCTGTCGCCGGTGCCCGCCGTACCGCCTCGAGGTCGGGACGGCGACGCTCAGCTTCGACCGTGGGGTCTTCCGCGTGACGAACGACCCCGCGGAGGAAGGTGCGCTGGCATGGAAGAGCGTCGGCCACTACGAGGTCGAGGGCCACGAGGTCGTCATCTTCAACGACCCGAACTGCCCGACCGCCCGCGGCCGGTACCGGTGGGCGCTCGCGGGTGGCGAGCTCACCCTCGAGGTCGTCCAGGATGACTGCGCCTTCGGCGGGCTGCGCTGGCGCTACCTGACGGCGGCCGCCTGGACCGCCGCCTGAGGAGCGGCCGCCGTCAGCGGCCCGGGCGCGGAAGCCCGCGCACGTACGGAGGAGCCGGGATGGCGAGGTCGAGCTTCGGGTCCGGCTCGGGGTCGCCCGCCACCGTTCGGACGGGCACCACGCCGGCCCAGATCGGGAGCGCGTAGTCGTCCTCTTCGTCCTTCGGTGGACCGCTCCGGACCTTCGCGGACACCTCGTCGAGGCCGATCGCCATGATCGTCGTCTGCCGAAGCTCCCGCTCCGTCGGGAGGCGCACGTCAGCCGAGCGGCCCGGGATCACGTGATCGACGAGCACGCGTTGAGCGCGCTCCTTCTCCGCCGGGTCCGTGACCTCCCGCATGCGGCCGTAGACGACGACCGAGCGGTAGTTCATCGAGCTGTTGAACCCGGAGCGCGCGAGGACGAGCCCGTCGAGGAGGGTAACGACGATGCATGCCTCGCTGCCCTCCTTCAGGGCCCGCAGGGTCCGGCTCGCGTTCGACCCGTGGATGTACAGCGTGTCGCCGTCCCGTGCGTGGATCGTCGGCACCACCCGAGGCGCGTCGTCGACCACCACCGCGACGTGGCAGTAGAGCGCCTCGTCGAGGATCGCCTCGATGACGTCGCGCTCGTACACCCCCCGATCGGGGAGACGCCTGACCTTCGTCCGCTCGCTCGGTGGTGGCTCCATCGAACCCAGCGTACGACGTGCGTTCTGCGAGGATGCACCCCGTGGACGGAAGTCACGACCCTGGCTCCCCGGCCGTCGATCGCGGGGACGCACCCACCATCCTTCCCCGGCACACGTGGGGGAAGGACCTCCCGCCGGTCGGACCGCTCACCGCGGAACGCCCCGAAGACGTGCGCTTTCTGCTCATCCACCACACCGCGGGGTCGAACGACTACCGACCCGAGCAGGTCATCTCGATCCTCCGGGGGATCTACGACGTGCACACGCGAGAGAAGACCTGGCCGGACGTCGCCTACAACTTCTTCGTCGATCGCTTCGGCGGCATCTGGGAAGGTCGGGCCGGTAGCCGCAACGCCGCGATCCGCGGCGACAGCACGGGCGGGCATGTGGGGGGCAGCGTCCTCTGCTGTTTCGTCGGGCACCACCAGGAGGAGCCACCCGCGGAGCCTGCGCTCGCAGCGATGTCCCGGCTCTTGGCCTGGCTGTGCCGGCGGCACCAGATCGACCCATCACCGGGCGCCACCGTCACCTTCGTCTCCCGCGGATCGAACCGGTGGCCTCCCGGTGCCAGCCTCACGGTGCGCACGATCGCCGGCCACCGGGACGTCTCGCGTACGGTCTGTCCCGGCGATCAGCTCTACCGGATGCTCGAGAGGGACCTCCCCGATCGAGTTGCCGCCCTCTTGCCGCTTGGCTCATCTGGCGGGATTGACCCACCGAGCGGTGCCTGCTAGCGTCGGCGCGGTGTCGAGAGACGAGCTGGTCGAGGCGTACGTCCAGGGGCGGGTCACCAGACGGGTGTTCATCCGCCGCCTGGTCGCGGGCGGTGTCTCGCTGAGTGCAGCGGTCGTGTACTCGCAGCTCCTCGGGTCGCAGGCGCCAGCCGCCCAGCACGAGGGCGTCTACCCGGTCTACCCGCCACCGGTCCCGCCCAACAGGAACCGCGTCCGAAGGCAGCAGACCGACCCAGCGCAGCCGGTCGACGTGGACCCTCGCCTCACCGGCTAGCGCCCGGGCGGGAGCGACGACGCGGCGATGGGCGTCGAGGTCCTCTGCCTGCTGCCGGTCAGGAACGGCGCCCTG
>DATLGG010000139.1:0-9303 GCA_035540615.1 Actinomycetota bacterium
CCTCGCGATCCTGACCTGGGTGCTGTTCATCGTCACCGGGGTCCGCCACCAGGGACCCGCGTACTTCAAGAACGCGCTGTTCCCGCCGGGCGTTCCGAAAGCGATGTACATCCTCGTGACGCCGATCGAGCTCGTCTCGACGTTCCTCGTCCGGCCGCTCACGCTGTCGGTCCGACTCCTCGCCAACATGATGGCGGGGCACCTCGTGCTGGCGATCTTCTTCCTGGGCTCGGCCTACCTGTTCGCGAAGCCGTCCACCTGGGCGTTCGCGGTTCCCTCGTTCGCGCTCTCGGTGGCGCTGATCGCGTTCGAGATCCTCGTGGCCGTGCTCCAGGCCTACATCTTCACGATCCTCACCGCCGTGTACGTCGCCGGGGCCATGCACCCCGAGCACTGAGTCAAGGAGAACGGATGATGGGAGAGCTGTTCGCGAACCTCGGGGCGCTGGTGGCGCAGGTCGAGGGAGACGTGGGCGTGATCGGACGCGGGCTCGTCTTCGGCCTCGCGGCGATCGGGCCCGGCATCGGCATCGGGTTCCTCGTCGGCAAGGCCGTCGAGGCGATGGCGCGCCAGCCGGAGATGGCCGGGCAGGTCCGGACGACGATGTTCCTCGGCATCGCGTTCACCGAGGCGCTCGCGCTGTTCGGCTTCGTGCTGTCGTTCATCATCTAGTCGGGAGGCGGCGATGACCTACGTGGTGAAGGGCCTCCCGAGGGTCTACGCCCAGGAGGAGACGGGCACCGAGCAGCACGCCCCGGCGAAGGAGGAGGAGCACCACAACCCGATCCTCCCCGAGACCGACGAGCTGGTCTTCGGGAGCCTCGCGTTCCTGCTCGTGTTCCTCGCGCTGTGGCGCTTCGCCTTCCCGGCGATCTCGCGGGGGCTCGAGCAGCGGTCACAGAAGATCCAGGGTGACCTGGAGGAAGCCGAGTCGGCTCGGACGCAGGCCCAGGGGATGCTCACGCAGTACCAGGCGCGGCTCGACGAGGCGCGCACCGAGGCGAACCGCATCATCGAGGAGGCGCGGAAGACGGCCGAGTCGATGCGCCGCGACGTCCTCGCGAAGGCCGAGGAGGAGTCGCGGCAGATCGTGGCGCGTGCGCAGGAAGAGATCACGGCCGAGCGGGACCGGGCGTTCGAGGAGCTGCGCCGCCAGGTGGGTGAGCTCTCCGTGGAGCTCGCCGAGCGGGTCGTGGGGCACAGCCTGGACAAGGAGCGGCACCTCCAGCTCGTCGACGGTTACATCGACGAGCTCGCCGGAGAGGGCGGTCGTGGCGCGTCGTGACGACCTCGTCCGCGGCTACGCCGAGGCGCTGTTCGCGATCGCCGAGGCGGAGGGGGTCCTCGACACCGTCGAGGACGAGCTCTTCCGGTTCGCGCGCGCCCTGGACCAGCAGGACGAGCTGCGCTCCGCGCTGACCGATCTCGCCCTGCCGGCCGAGCGGAAGGAGGCCGTGCTCAACGAGATCCTGGGAGACGCGGCGAACGAGCACACGCTGAACCTGCTCCGTTTCATCGTCTCCTCCGGCCGCGCACGCGACCTGTCCGCGATCGTCGATCGGGTGGTCGAGCTCGCCTCGGAGCGGCGCGAACGGGAGGTGGCGGAGGTTCGGACCGCGGTCGAGCTGACCGACCGCCAGCGCGAGCGGCTCGTGGCGGCGCTCGAGCGGGCGACGGGGAAACGGATAGACCTGCGTATCCTGGTAGACCCGAGCGTGATCGGAGGGGTCGTCGCCCGCGTCGGCGACCAGGTGCTGGACGGGAGCCTCAGGCGCCGGCTCGAGCTGGCGCGTGAGCATGTGATCGGAGCGTGAGATGGCTGAGCTGACCCTCGACCCACAGAAGATCGCAGACGCGCTGCGGCGGCACGTCGAAGGCTTCGACCCGCACGTCGAGGCCGAGGAGGTCGGGCGCGTCCAGGACACCGGCGACGGGATCGCCCGCGTCACGGGGCTCCCGAACGCGATGGCGAACGAGCTGCTCGAGTTCCCCGGCGGGATCCTCGGCGTCGCCTTCAACCTCGAGGAGGACCAGATCGGGTGCGTCGTCCTCGGCGAGGCCGAGGGCATCGAGGAGGGGTCGCCGGTCAAGCGGACCGGGCGCATCCTCTCCGTCGGCGTCGGCGACGCGGTCCTCGGCCGCGTCATCGACCCCCTCGGGCGCCCGCTCGACGGGAAGGGCCCGATCGCGTACCAGGAGCAGCGTGTCCTCGAGCTCCAGGCGCCGTCGGTCGTCCAGCGGCAGCCGGTGACCGAACCGCTCCAGACGGGCGTCAAGGCGATCGACGCGATGACGCCGATCGGCCGCGGGCAGCGGGAGCTCATCATCGGCGACCGCCAGACCGGGAAGACCGCGATCGCGATCGACGCCATCATCAACCAGCGGGAGAACTGGGCGACCGGCGACCCGAAGAAGCAGGTGAAGTGCGTCTACGTGGCCATCGGCCAGAAGGCCTCCACGGTGGCCGAGGTCGTCGGGGCCCTCGAGGAGAACGGGGCGCTGGAGTACACGGTCGTCGTGAGCGCACCGGCGTCCGTCCCCTCATCCCTCAAGTTCATCGCCCCGTACTCCGGGTCGTCGATCGGCCAGCACTGGATGTACAACGGCCAGCACGCGCTGATCGTCTTCGACGACCTGTCGAAGCAGGCCGAGGCGTACCGCGAGATCTCGCTGCTGCTCCGGCGGCCTCCGGGCCGCGAGGCGTACCCGGGCGACGTCTTCTACCTCCACTCGCGCCTGCTCGAGCGCTGCGCGAAGCTCTCGGACGAGCTCGGGGGGGGCTCGCTCACGGGCCTCCCGATCGTCGAGACGAAGGGCGGCGACGTCTCCGCCTACATCCCGACGAACGTGATCTCGATCACCGACGGCCAGATCTACCTCGAGTCCGACCTGTTCAACGCCGGCGTCCGCCCGGCGATCAACGTCGGCATCTCCGTCTCGCGCGTCGGTGGGAACGCGCAGATCAAGGCGATGAAGCAGGTCGCCGGCCGCCTGCGCCTCGACCTCGCCCAGTTCCGGGAGCTCGAGGCGTTCGCCGAGCTCGGCTCCGAGCTCGACAAGGCATCGCAGGCCCAGCTCGACCGCGGGACCCGTGTCGTCGAGGTCCTGAAGCAGCTGCAGTACCGTCCGTTCCCAGTCGAGCGCCAGGTCGTCAGCATCTGGGCCGTCACGGGAGGCCACCTCGACGACATCCCGGTCGCGGACGCGAAGCGGTTCGAGGAGGAGTTCCTCGCCTACGTGGAGACGCGGCACGGGGACGTCCTGCGGCGGATCGCGGAGGAGGGGAAGCTCGGGGACGACCTCGAGTCCACGCTCCAGACGGCGGTCTCGGAGTTCAAGAAGCAGTTCGTCGCCTCGGAGCAGGAGACCGGGGCCGGCGTCGTCGGGGGCGGCCCGATCGACCAGCTCCAGGAGGACGTCGGCTGGGACCGGGTCGGGGAGCAGGCGCCGGAGGGTGAAGGCGCGCAGGTCGCCGCCGACCGCGAGGAGCCGGGGCGTCAGCTGACCGAGCCGCCGACGCCGACCGAGCGTGAGGCCGGCCCGGTCGGCGAGACGAACGTCGAGCCTCCGGGGTAGCGGATGGGAGCCACCCTCCGCACCGTCCGGCGGCGGATCCGCTCCGTCCAGTCGACGATGAAGATCACGCGCGCGATGGAGCTGATCGCCGCGTCGCGGATCCTCAAGGCGCAGCAGCGGGTCCTCGCGGCCAGGCCCTACGCCGAGCTGCTGACCGCGGCGATGGAGGATGTGGCGCGCCAGACCGGGTCGCTCGTGCACCCGCTCTTGGAGGAGCGGCCCGAGCCGCGGCGCGCGGCGATCTTCCTCGTCACGTCCGACCGCGGCCTCGCGGGCGCGTACAACGCGAACGTCCTCCGGCGGGCGGAGGGTCTGATGAACGGACTGCGGGCGCGGGGCATCGAGCCGGTGCCGTACGTCGCCGGACGCAAGGGCCAGTCGTACTTCCGGTTCCGCTCGATCCACATGGCGCGGACCTGGCAGGGCGTGAGCGAGGTGCCGAGCTACGCGGCCGCCGAAGAGATCGCCGGCGCGCTGATCGGGGCGTTCTCCGATCGGGAGGTCGACGCCGTCCACGCGGTCTACACGGACTTCCGCTCGGCGTTCACGCTCCGCCCGATCGACAAGCGGTTCCTGCCGATCGCGGCCGAGGAGGTCGTCGCTCGCAACGGCGCGCCCTCGCCGGAGTACATCTTCGAGCCCGCGCCGGGACTGATCCTCGACGCGCTCCTTCCGCGGTACGTGACCGCGAAGATCTTCCACGCGATGCTCGAATCGGCCGCGTCGGAGAACGCCGCGCGGCGGCGGGCGATGAAGGCGGCGACCGAGAACGCGGAGGAGGTCATCCGCCGCCTGACGCGGGTGGCGAACCAGGCGCGGCAGTCGGAGATCACGACGGAGCTGATGGAAGTCGTCGGCGGAGCCGAGGCGCTTCAGCAGGCGTCCAACGAGTAGACGGGAGAGAGCAGTGGCGAACGACAAGGAGCAGCGTCCCGACGGACGCGTCGTACAGGTGATCGGCCCGGTGGTAGACGTCGAGTTCCCGCCCGCCGCCCTGCCGGAGATCCACACCGCCCTCGAGCTCGACACGACGCTCGGCGGAGAGACGACGACGATCGTCTGCGAGGTCGCACAGCACATCGGCGAGTCGGTCGTGCGGGCGGTCGCACTGAAGCCGACCGACGGCGTGGTCCGGGGGAGCGCGGTGCGCAACACCGGGGCGCCGATCTCCGTTCCGGTGGGGCCGAACGTCCTCGGCCACGTCTACAACGTGCTCGGGCAGCCCCTCGACACCGATTCGGTGGAATACGACGAGCGGTGGCCGATCCACCGCGACCCACCGAAGTTCGAGGACCTCGAGCCGAAGACCCAGATGTTCGAGACCGGGATCAAGGTCATCGACCTCCTCGAGCCCTACGTGCAGGGCGGCAAGATCGGGATGTTCGGCGGCGCCGGCGTCGGCAAGACCGTCATCATCCAGGAGATGATCTACCGCGTCGCCGAGCAGCACGGCGGCGTGTCGCTGTTCGCCGGAGTGGGCGAGCGGACCCGCGAAGGGAACGACCTGTTCCTCGAGATGACCGAGTCGGGCGTCATCAACAAGACGGCGCTCGTCTTCGGGCAGATGGACGAGCCGCCGGGCGTGCGGCTCCGCGTCGGGCTCGCGGCGTTGACGATGGCGGAGTACTTCCGCGACGTCCAGCGCCAGGACGTGCTCCTGTTCATCGACAACATCTTCCGATTCGTTCAGGCCGGATCGGAGGTCTCGACCCTCCTCGGTCGGATGCCGTCGGCGGTCGGTTACCAGCCGACGCTCGCCGACGAGATGGGGGAGCTCCAGGAGCGGATCACCTCGACGAAGGGGCGCTCGATCACCTCCCTCCAGGCGATCTACGTCCCGGCCGACGACATCACGGACCCGGCGCCGCACACGACGTTCGCGCACCTCGACGCGACGACGGTGCTGTCACGGCAGATCGTCGAGCTCGGCATCTACCCGGCCGTGGACCCGCTCGACTCCACGAGCCGGATCCTCGACCCGCGCTACGTGGGTGAGGAGCACTACGCGGTCGCGCGGCGCGTCCAGGAGATCCTCCAGCGCTACAAGAACCTTCAGGACATCATCGCCATCCTCGGGATCGACGAGCTCTCCGAGGAGGACAAGGTGATCGTCGCGCGGGCGCGGAAGATCCAGAAGTTCCTGAGCCAGCCCTTCTTCGTGGCCGAGCAGTTCACGGGGATCCCCGGGAAGTACGTCAGCGTGGCCGATACGATCCGCGGCTTCAAGATGATCGCCGACGGCGAGCTCGACCACCTTCCTGAGCAGGCCTTCTACATGGTCGGCGGGATCGAGGAGGCCATCGAGCAGGGCGAGAAGCTGGCGAAGGTCGGCGCGGAGGCCTGAGCGTGGCGCTCGAGGTCCGCGTCGTCTCGCCGGAGCGCGAGGTGTGGTCCGGCGAGGCCGAGCTCGTCGTGGCGAAGGGGGTCGACGGCGACGTCGGGATCATGCAGGGTCACGCCCCGATGCTCGTCTCTCTGGCGGTCCATCCGATCCGCATCACGCGGCCCGGGGGTGAGGTCCAGGTGGTCGAGGCCCAGGGCGGATTCCTTCACGTGACGCCGGGGCCCGAGACCACGCGGGTCGACATCCTGGCCGAGGCGGCCACGCTTCCCGAGGCGTAGACATCCGAGAGCCCGGCGCGAAGGCCGGGCTCTCGAACCGCGGGCGCGGGGTCAGAACTCGATGATCACCCCGCCGATCGTCGTCGGCTCCCCGGCGAAGTTGCAGGCCCGCATCGTGTACTCGCCCGGAACGAGGTCGGGGAAGTTCGCGTGGCTCGTGGAGGTGTTCGGCGTCGGACCCGGCGCCGTGATCGTCTCGTCGAGCGGTGGCGCGAGCGCCGACGTCCGCTTGAGCCCGTTCGGGTTGAAGACCAGCAGGTCCCAGTCCACGTGGTTCGACAGCTTGAAGACGACCCGCTTCGCCGCCTGAGGGACCATGATCTTCACGTCGTGGAACGTTCCCGGCATCGGGCGGTTGTTCCCGCCGGTGTTGACGCACTCCGCGCCGACGGCACCCGGCTGGGCTGTGAACGAGAAGACCTGGTCGTAGTCCCCGGGCGCCGGGAGGCTCTTCGAGCTGCCGGAGGTGTCCACTCCGTTCGGGAACGGCCCTGGGTCCCCGCCGCTGTCGTAGACCGCGCCGTACCAGACCTCGGCGTTCCAGCGTCCGGCGCCGCCCAAGCCGGGGATGGCGCGGGTGGGCCACTCGACGTCCACCCAGAACCCCGGGACGTGGTTCGTCACGGTGGTCTCGTAGCCGACGACGTTCCCCTCCGAGTCCGTGGCAGGCTCCGACCGGGTGACCACCTCGCAGGTACCGGCCGCGCTGATCGGCTGATAAGGGGTCGCGCCGGCGTGGTAGAAGCTGCGGGTCGTGGAGTAGGCGGCCGAGAACGCGGGTGTCCCGGCCTTCGCGCAGTCCCCGTCGCGGACGTCCCCGGCGAAGGCCATCGCACGCTGATCGACCTCGGGCGGGATGCCGCCCTGCCCGGTGAAGTCCCGGACGTCCTGGATCTGAGGGGAGCGCGCCATCACGCGCGCGTCGACCGTCGGGATGAAGATCTTCACGCCGAAGGCGCCCTTCGCTTTCAGGGCGACCGGCTGCCCGGCATCGTTCAGCGACCGGTCATAGACGACGACGAGCCGGAACCGGTTCGTAGCCGTCGGGCTCTCGTTCGCGTTCCTCGGGAGCCAGCGGATCGTCCCGAGGGGATTGTCCTCCCGTCCGTACGGACTGTCGACCGATGTCTCTGGAACGGCGGACGCGGGCACGCCTGAGACGAGTGTCGCGACGGCGAGTCCGAGCAGCGCGATGCGGCGCAATGGGTGCCTCCTTGTCCTCGGTGGGCTCCGGAAGATTCGAGGACGGCGCTCGGTTTCCTTTGTGCATCTGCACAGACTTCTGGACGCGGAAGAGCCCCGGGCTCGGTGCCCGGGGCTCTTCCGGTCGATCCGGTCGGATCAGTACTGCGTCTGCGGGTTGAGCACCTGAACCTTCTTCGCGCCGGCAGCGGCCTTCACCTTGTCGCTGATGGAGAAGATGTCCAGGCCGCGGCTGGAGTGCAGCGTCGCCGGCGGGGGCGAGGGGTTCGGCCGCGTCCCCGTCCCGTCGTTCGCGTACACGAACCCGTTGTACCAGTACGACGCCCACGTCGAGGTGCGGAGGGTGTCCGTGTTCGCGGGGTCGAAGTGCGCGATCTCCCGCGGGTTCGACGGGTCGGTGTAGTCGATGACGGCCGTCCCGGCGGCGTACCACGACGCCACGAGGACGTTCCCCCTGTTCGTCGGGATGTTGTTGAACAGGTGCGCGGTGCAGTAGGCGCCGCCCTGGTGCCGCGGCGTCTGGTGCGAGCTCAGCAGGGTCCCGTCCATGTCGTAGAACCACATCTGGCCCGCCCCGCTGCCGTCGTCGCAGTTCGCCCCCGTGATGATCTCGTCACCGAAGATCACGGTCTCCGCGTCTTCGCTGAACAGGGCCGAGTGGTAGAACTGCACCTCCGGCTCGTCGACCTCCCAGAGCGGGTCGAGCGTCGTCGGGTTGAGGGGGTCCGAGATGTCCCAGACCTGACCGACGCTCGAGCACGCCGCAGCGGCGAGCTCGAGACCGACGTGGACCTGGATGTCGTGGCACCCGCGCATCGGGTTGAACGCCGGCGGGGGCAGGAACATCGGGTCCTGGTTGAAGGTCGGGATGTCGATCGGAACCTCGTGGACCTCGAGGGCCGTCGGGTTGCTCACCGGAACCTCGACGATCGAGATCTTCTCGTGCAGCGGGTTCTCGCCCTGCGGGTTGTTCGGACCGCACCCGGGGCCACCGCGCAGCGGGTACGAGGAGATGTAGACGTACAGCGTGTCGCCCTGCGGGTATCCCGTGTGCGTGTGCGATCCACAGTCCGTGTACGCCGTGGCGACCGGCTGGACCACGGTGAAGCCGTTCGGCTGCGCCGGGGTCGAGAGGACCTCGCTCAGGCTGAAGATCCGGATGCCCTCCCACCCCTGGTGGAGGTTCGGCGAGACCGGGCTGCCGCAGCGGTCGTTCACCATCACGCTGTCGACGGACAGGATGACCAGGTCACCCCAGACCGAGATGTCGTTCTGCGGCCCCGGGCACCAGACGTCCTTGACCACGCGCGGCCGAGCGGGCGCGGAGACGTCGATGATGCGGAAGCCGTTGTAGTTGCCGGCGAAGGCGTACTTCCCCACGAACGCGAGGTCCGACTGGAACTGATCGGAGGACCTTGGAACGTTCGCGAGGTGCTGCATCTTCTCGTGCGATCCGGGGTCGCCGGCCCCGGAACCGGGATGATCCCCCTCGGGGTCGGCGCCGGCCGGCATCGCGACGAACGCGAGGCTGAGCGCCAAGATCCCGAGGAGGGCGACGCGAAGCGTCGTGCGCATACTCCCCACCTCCCTGTGCGGACACACACCGACCCCCTGCGGGCCGGTGCGGGCAAGTCTAGGCAAGGCAGGCAGGTTAGGTCAAACGTCGTACGCGGGGACAGGCGAGGAAAAAGGGACGGCCCCCGGGGGTCGCCCCGGGGGCCGTCGCGCTTCCGGCGCTGCTACTCCTTGCCGGTGTAGCGGAAGATCCAGAGGCCGGAGTCCCGGTCGCTCATCAGCAGCAGCGGCCGGGCGTTCCCCTGGTTCTTGCCCTTCGCCTTCGTGTTGTTGCCAGGGAGCACCGGGTAGACGCCCCAGAAGTCGTTGCCACCCTCGGCGATGTAG
>DATLGG010000140.1:0-2568 GCA_035540615.1 Actinomycetota bacterium
GACCGAGACGATCGACGGCCTCAAGGCCTACCGGGGACGCGATTGGGCCCTCGTCGTGCCGCACCCGCAGGAGCCGCTCGTCCGGGTCTGGGCCGAGGCGGACAGCGCGCGGCGGGCCGAGGCCCTCGCATCGGAGTTCGCGGAGCTCGTCGAAGAGCTCCGCACCTAGACCGTGGCCTCCCGGACCTGCCAGTTCGGTCTCGGCGGGGTGCTGTTCCTCCTCGGGTTCCTCGGCGCGGCGGCCCTGCTCCAGGAGCGCCTCCTCGAGCGCGAGCTGCCGGGACGGCGGGAGGCGCTCGAGGCGCTCGTGGCGCGCCGCGCCGCTGCGGTGCGGGACCTCGGGCGCGCCACGCGCGCGCTGGAGGACGAGCTCGCTCGCGTGCGGAACGAGGCGGCGGCCGACTCGGGTGAGCTGCGCTCGCTCATCGCCGAGGTCGATCGGCTGAGCGCCGTGGGCGGGCTCGAGGCGCTCCGAGGGCCGGGCCTCGTCCTCACGGTCTCCGACAGCCGGCACGCCCCGGTGACGCGCGAGGAGGCGCGTGACTTCCGGATCCAGGACGTCGACCTGCAGGCCCTCCTGAACGCGGTGTGGCGCGCCGGCGCCGAGGCCGTGGCGGTCAACGGCCGGCGGGTCGTGGCGACGACCGCCGTGCGGCAGGCGGGGGATCGGATCCTCGTGAACTACGCGCCCGTGGCGTCCCCGTACCGCCTGGTCGCGATCGGGGATGCGCCGTCGCTCGCGCGCCGGGTCGCCCGGTCGGAGGCCGCCCGCCGGTTCCAGGTCTGGGGGGAGGTCTACGGTCTGGGCTTCGACCTCCGCACGGGGACGAACCTGCACGTCCCCGCGCTGGGCCCGCCGCCGAACCTGGACTACGCTTCGCCGGAACGACGATGACCGCGCTGATCGCGCTCGTGCTGGGGGTGGTGGCGGGACTCGTCCTGCAGCCGACGCTCCCACCGGGGCTCGTCCCGTACCTGCCGGTGGTGGTCGTCGCGGCGCTCGACACCGTCCTCGAGGGGGCGCGTGCCCGGCTCGAGGGCGGCTACCACGAGGGCGAGTTCATCGTCGCATTCCTCGCGAACACCCTGCTCGCGGTCTTCGTCGTGTGGGTGGGGGACCGCCTGGGCGCCCCGGACCTTCGGCTCGGGGTGATCGTCGTCTTCGGCGTCCGGATGTTCCAGAGCCTGGCGGCGATCCGCCGCCACCTGTTCCGGGAATGACGCTCGACTGGGAACCCGTCGCCCCCGCCTGGCGGGAGGCCCGCGGGCCGCGGATGCGCCCGCCGAGCCGCCTGCGGACCCGGCTCGTGGCGGCGGCGCTCGCGGTGGTGATCGGCCTCCTCGTCGGTGTCCAGGCCGGGGAGCGGGGCGGCGCCGCGGAGCGCCTGCGGGGCGAGTCCGTCGAGGACCTCACCCTGATCCTGAACGACCTCAACGCCGAAGCCGACCGGCTGGCGCGGCAGATCTCCGAGCTGCGGGTCCGCGAGGCGCGCCTCCGCTCCTCCGCCGGGAACGAGGAGGTGCTGCTCGAGGAGGCGCGGAGCCGGCTCGAGGTGCTCGAGGTCCTCTCGGGCCAGGTCCCCGTCCGGGGCCCCGGGGTCGTGGTGCGGATCGAGGACCCGGCAGGCGCGGTGAGCTGGGACGTCATCCTGGACAGCGTCCAGGAGCTCCGCGACGCGGGGGCTGAGGCGATCTCGGTGGGGGACGTGCGCGTCGTCGCCTCGACGTGGTTCGGCCCGTCCGAGGGCGGGATCACCGTGGGGGGGACGCCCGTCCGGCCGCCGTACGAGCTCCGGGCGATCGGGGCACCGGATGCGATCCGCGAGGCGCTGCAGATCGCGGGTGGCCCGCTCACGCTGCTCCAGGCGCAGACGGGTGTCCGGGTGTCGATCCTCGACGAGCAAGAACTTCGCCTCCCCGCCTTGCACCGGCCGATCCGCTTTCGCTACGCTCGCGCAGCCTGATCGCGGGGAGACGACGTGGAGTTTCCGGAAGATCTGAAGTACACGCGGGAGCACGAGTGGGCCGCGCTGGAAGACGGCGGCCGGCTGCGCGTCGGCATCACGGACTTCGCGCAGGACGCCCTCGGCGACGTCGTCTACGTGGACCTCCCGGAGCCGGGCACCGAGGTCCGCGGGGGAGAGGCCTTCGGTGAGGTGGAGTCGACGAAATCGGTCTCCGACATCTTCAGCCCGGTCTCGGGCACGATCGTGGAGCGGAACACCGCGCTCGAGGAGTCCCCGGAGCTCGTGAACCAGGACCCCTACGGCGAGGGCTGGATGGTGCTGATCGACCCGGCCGACCCCACCGACGCCGACGAGCTGCTCGACGCCGCCGCCTACCAGGCGTTCATCCGGGAGGACGCGGACGCCTGAGCGTTGACCGCTCAGGCTCTCTCGGCTAGATTTGTCACTCCAGTCTCAACCTAGACCGGAGCGTGAGGTCGAGAGCCCATGCCCAGATGCCGCACCTGCGGCCGTGACAACCCCGCCGACGCACGCTTCTGCGCGCACTGCGGAAGCGCCCTGCACGATGACACCACCGGCAGCCTCGCCCCCACGGAGGTGC
>DATLGG010000141.1:0-2937 GCA_035540615.1 Actinomycetota bacterium
GTCGAGGGGCGCGACATCGGAACGGTCGTCTTCCCCGATGCTGATCTCAAGGTCTTCCTCGCGGCGGACCCGGCGGAGCGGGCGGCGCGGCGGCAGCAGGAGCGGGAGACGCAGGACCCGGGTCTCGCGGACGCCCTGACCCGGCGCGATGCGCTCGACGCGAGGACGAATCCGCTCGAGCCGGCGCAAGACGCGCGCGTCGTCGACACGACCGGCCGCGACCCGGCGGAGGTGCTGGATGAGGTCCTCGCCCTGGTCCGCGAGGTCGTGGGAGCGTGAGCACGGCTTCCGAGCGCCTGCCGCGCGTCGCGATCATCGGCCGACAGAACGTGGGGAAGTCTACGCTGCTCAACCGGTTCCTCGGCGCGCGGGAGGCGATCGCGCACGAGCAGCCCGGGGTCACGAGGGACCGGCTCGAGGCTCCGGTCGAGTGGCGCGGGCGGCGGTTCCTCGCCGTGGACACGGGCGGCTACGTCGAGCGTGCTCGCGGGATCGAGCGGGAGGTCGCGCGGCAGGCGGACCGGGCTGCCGCGGAGGCCGACCTCGTGCTGCTCGTCGTGGACGCGGTGACGGGGGTGCAGGAGGAGGACGCCGTGCTCGCGCGGCGGTTGCTGCGCGCCGACGCCCCCGTGCTCGTCGTCGCGAACAAGGTCGACAACGAGGCACTCGAGCATCAGGCGACGGCGTTCCTGCGGCTCGGTCTCGGGGAGCCGCTCCCGGTCTCCGCGATGCACGGACGGGGTGCGGGCGACCTGCTGGACCGCGTCGTGGACCTCCTGCCGGAGGAAGGAGAGGTCGAGGGCCCGCAGGAGGACGCGTCGTTCGCGCTCGTGGGACGCCCGAACGTGGGGAAGTCGTCGATGTTCAACCGCCTCGTGGGCGAGGAGCGAGCGGTCGTCTACGAGGAGGCGGGGACGACGCGTGACGCCATCGATTCGGTGGTCTCGTGGGAGGGTCGCCCGCTCCGCTTCGTCGACACCGCCGGCTTCCGCCGGCCGTCCCGAACCCAGGGCGTGGAGTACTACGGCTACGTCCGTGCCGTCCAGGCGATCGACCGCAGCCACGTCGTCGCCCTCGTGATCGACGCCTCGGAGGGCGTCACGGGAGAGGACAAGCGGATCGCGGCGCGCGTCGCCGAGGCCGGGCGCGGGCTCGTCGCGGTGGCGAACAAGTGGGACCTCGTGGCGCAAGGGGAGCGGGCCGAGCGCTTCGCGATGATCCGTGAGCAGATCGAGGTCTTCCCGCGCGTCCCTCTCCTGCGGACGTCCGCGAAGACCGGCGCCGGGGTCGGGAAGGTGGTGCCGGCCCTCCTGCAGGTGCACGGGGAGTGGACGCGGCGGGTGCCGACCGCCGAGGTGAATCGCGTGCTCCATCGTGCCCAGGCCGAGCACCCACCCCCACGGGGGGGCGGGCGGATCCGCTACGGCACGCAGGTCGCGTCGGGCCCGCCGCGCTTCGTCGTGTTCGCCACCGGGTCGCGGCAGCAGGTGTCCTACCGGCGGTACCTCGAGAACCGGTTCCGGGAGGCCTTCGGGTTCGATGGCGTGCCGATCCGGATCTCCTTCCGGGGCCGGGACCGGTCCCGGTCCGGAGGGGCGCGACGCGCGGCCGGGGAGTAGCATCGAGCGATGCGCACGAGGGGATCGCGAGCATGACCGGACATCGCGTGCCGTCGGGCCGCGAGCACCTGGCCGCCCTGGCCCGGCCCCTCGCGGCGCTCGAAGGCGACGTCGCCCGGATCGAGGGGTGGGGGGCCGACCTCGCCGAGATCCTGCTGGCCGGGGGGCGTCTGCTCGCCGCCGGCAACGGCGGGAGCGCGGCGCAGGCACAGCACCTCACGAGCGAGCTCGTCGGCCGCTACGGCGTCGATCGCCCGGCCCTGAGCGCGATCGCGCTGCACGCCGAGACGTCGAGCCTCACGGCGATCGCGAACGACTTCGGTCTCGAGGAGGCCTTCGCTCGCCAGGTCCGCGCGCACGGCCGTCCTGGCGACGTCCTCGTGGCGCTCAGCACGTCGGGGCGGAGCGGGAACGTCGTCGCCGCCGTCGACGAGGCGCGACGGGGGAGGATGCGCATCTGGGCCCTGACGGGGCCGGTGCCGAACCCTGTGGCGGACGGCGCCGACGATGCCGTCGTGGTCGACGCACCCGCGACGGCCACGATCCAGGAGGTCCACCAGGTGGCGATCCACATCCTCTGTGCCGCGGTGGATGCGACCCTCGTCGAGCGGGGCCTGACGCCTCGGGTGGAGGCCTGAGGCGGCGGCAGGCTCGACCCGTCCGACCCTGGGACGGTCTGCGGTTCCCTCCGCTTCGGACGTCGCCAGGGGAGGTGCTTGCTCGCTTCGGTTCGGCTGACTACGGTTCGGAGTGTCGGTCGAGCAAGGGGGAGGAGATGGATCGAACGGCTCCGAGAAGGGGCTATGCCCGCACGTTCGGTTGGATCTGGGGGATCGCCTACCTGGCCGTCGCGCTCCTCGAGCTGCTGACGATGAACAACGGCCTGCAGGTCGGCGGCACCGAGATCCTGCGGTTCGGAGCGCTCCACAACGGGATCCACTGGGCCACGGGGATCGCGCTGATCGGCTCAGCCATGGCGGGGGAGGGCGCGGCCCGCCTCGTCTGCCGGATCATCGGTGTGGCGTTCGTCGCGGTCGTCATCTGGAACTTCATCTCGCCGGACTCGTACGCGCGCTTCGTCGGGATGGGGGACGACCTCCCGGTTTCGTACATCCTCGTCCACATCATCACGGCCCTGGGCGCGCTGTTCGCCGGCTTCGCCGGACCGGCGACCGACCGGGACCGCACGTAGTCACCCGACGCGAGCGGGACGAGACCCTCGGGCGACGCGAGCCGGTCCGCCGGTCCTGTGGCGCGCCAGGTGGGTCCAGTGGCTCCTGCGTGCGGAGCCCGACCGGGCCGCACCGATCGGCGCCGC
>DATLGG010000142.1:0-2360 GCA_035540615.1 Actinomycetota bacterium
GTCGACAAGCTGATCGCCGGCACCGCGTTCCCCGAGGAGGACGCGGGCACGATGATCCCCGCGACCGAGGACGATCTCGACTCCCTCGACGAGCCCGACGAGGGGGGCGACGACGGCGCCTTCCCGCCGGACTAGTCCTTCTTGAGGAGCGTCGCCGGCGTCGGCTTCTTCGCCAGGAGCTCCTTGATACGGCTCTCGAGCTCCTCGGGCATGCAGGGCTTGGCGATGACCATGTCGCACCCGGAGGACTGCGCGTCCTCCGAGCGCTTGCCCGCCACGTGCCCCGTCATCAAGGCGACGGGGATGTCCTTCGTCTCGCCCTGCTGCTTGAGCTTCTGGATCGCGGTGACCCCATCCATGAGCGGCAGCGAGAGGTCCATGAGCACGACGTCCGGGTGCTCCTCCTGCGCCTTCTCGACCGCCTCCACGCCGTTGGTCGCGGTCGACACCCGGTAGCCCTGCGCCTCGAGGAGCGCGGCGCAGACCTCCCGCGCGTCGTCGTAGTCCTCGACGAGGAGGACGTGCGGCTTGTCCTTCTCGCTCTCGCGATCGCTCATCAGAGGATCCCGTCGTCGGTCGTCTCGTTCACGAGCAACGTCCCGAAGGGGAACTGCTGGGAGCCGCAGCCGACCTCGACGCGGTCCTGGTAGCAGGGGATCGCCTCATGCGAGCGATTGAGCGGCGAGAAACAGCGCGCGCCGCGCTCGTCCCACTCCGCCTCGAAGTACCAGTCGTGGTCGTCCGTCTGGATGCCGAGACCGTCATAGAGGTTCACGGGCGTCCCGTCGGCGGTATACGAGGTGCCGTCGCCGCAGTAGTCGGCGCGGATGAGGCGGACACACGCCTGATGATGGTTCTCCAGGTTCACTCCGGCGAAGGACGTCCACGGCTTGTAACCGAGGTCGACGCACTTCGCGAGCGCCGACGCGCCGTTCGTGCAGGCGAAGGTGAATTTCGTCCCGTCGTCGCTCTTGGCGCCGCCCGACGCGGTGCCGAAGGCGTAGCTCCAGGTGCCGGAGAGGGCGTACGCATCGACCGCGCCGACGCCGTCCTGCTTGCAGACCGGCCACCACGTGTTGTCGGACTCGCGGTATTCGACGCCGTAGCGCCAGCGGTCGTCACCGGTCGGCGGCGCGGTGACCGAGCGGAGGCGCAGCCGAACCGTCCGGCCGTCGGCCATCGTCCCCTGCAGCTCCGCCTGCTTGAGGTCGACGCCGCGGTAGATCGTGGAGCCCTTCTTCGCGTGGAGCTCCGTGCCGACGAGCCAGGCGGCGTCGGCGGTGCCGCCGCCGTTCAGCTTGAGGCCGGCGAACGCGACCGACGCGAGGGTCGTGTTCAGCGGGTTGCCGTTGAGGCTCGACCCGTTGAGCGAGGAGCCGTTGAGGGAGGAGCCGTTGAGGGACGAGCCGTTCAGGCTCGAGCCCTTCTGGGCCGTCATCTCGAGCTCCGCTTCGGGAGCCCGGCCGCACGCACTGAGGAGGACGACGAGAGCAATGGATAGGGAACGCATGAGCGACCGATTTGCGCACGAGTTTCTCCCTTGCAAGCGAGAAAACCGCAACGTCAGCGACGGTCGTCGCTATTCCGTTCCGGCGCAAATCCGGACGCCGACCGTCAGGTCGCGCAAGGTTTGCTCCGGCTTCTCGCGGTTCACGACCCGGGCGGTGCTGGCGGAGAAGTAATAGCTGCCGCCGCGCGCGATCGCGCTGCCGGGCTCGAGCGAGGACTCGACCCACTCCCATACGTTTCCGGACAGGTCGTGCACGCCGAAGGGGCTCTCCGAGACCGGATGCGCGCCGACCTCGTCCGGACCGAACGACTCCGGCACCTGTCCGTAGGTCCTGTCGTGGTTCGCGTCGTCGGGGGCGAGCTGCCCGCCGTGCGGGTACTCGCGCGCATCGGCCCCGCGGGCCGCCCGCTCCCACTCCCGCTCCGTGCAGAGCCGCGCGTTCGGCACCCGTCCGGTCGAGGCGAGCCACGCCGCGTAGGCGCGCGCGTCGTCCGCGTTGATCCCCGCGA
Source organism: Actinomycetota bacterium (assembly GCA_035540615.1). GTDB lineage: Bacteria > Actinomycetota > UBA4738 > UBA4738 > CALAEC01 > DATLGG01. Next base: position 2,020 of record DATLGG010000142.1, read on the forward strand.
CCGGCATCTTCCGCCAGTCCTGCACCGCGCGCCGCTCGCGCTTCGGGTAGCGGATCGGCTCCCCTTCCGCCGCGGAGAGCCGGACGGCGCCGGGCTGCATCGTGAGCCGCCAGCTCCCGCCCTCCTTCTTCAAGGAGAGGCCGCCGTGGAATCCGGTGGAGGAGACGCTCGGCGTGCGCTTCGCGCGCTCCGCCGGCGACAGCGCCTCGAGGAACTCGATCCAGTCCGCCCACGTCGTCTCGTGGCGCGAGATGAAGTACGCACCCGTCTCCGTCGGGTGGATGGGCGCCGTCTTGTAGTACTCGCGCAAGCCCTCGTCCGCCGCCGTCCCGAAGAGGAAG
>DATLGG010000143.1:0-2802 GCA_035540615.1 Actinomycetota bacterium
GGCGTAGAGGCGTCGCTGCTCCCGCAGCCTCTCCTCACCCTCCATCCCCGCCTGGCGCTCCACCCGCTGCTGCCAGTAGGCGGCGATCTTCCGCAGGTCCCCCATCGAATGCACGCGTGCGGCCTCCACCAGGGCCCCCTCGGAGCCCCGGAAGGCCTCCGGGTCGGCATCGCGGGCCCGCACCAGCACCCGGGCCGCCGAGAGCGAGAGCTCGCCCTCCTCCACGGCCTTCCGGGTCTCGGGCATCTCCTCGAGCGCCCGCGCAAGCTTCACCTGCTGCTTCGCCGTCCCCCAGGCGACACGGAACCGAGCAGCCAGCCACCCCGCGGTGGACAGATGCCCGTCTGCGGCTCCCACGCCACGCCGATCGAGCTCCCGCAGCCGCCTGAGCCGCTCGGCCTCCAGGAGCTCACACGCCCGGTGCAGCTCGGAGAAGTCCTCCTCCAGCCGCGCGTCGGGAAGCCCGGACAGCGTCTCCCCCCGGTACTGCTCCACGACCGAGCGGAGCTCGCTCATGCACCCACCCCGAACATGTGTTCGAGCCTAGCACCCCCAACTGACAAGGACGTTCAAAGGCTCGCTACGGGATCGGGTGGTGCGGTGAGCGCGCGGCGCGTCTTCCGGTGCCCGATGAGTCCGACCGAGAGGAGCAGGCCCCGCGAGTAGGGGAATCGCGAGGTACTCATCTACTGGGTCCAAGACGTAGTACGGGAGCGAAAAACCGAAGACCGGGTAGATCGAAGCTTCGAACCATGTCCCCCACGAGAGCCCGGCGGCCATCACACCACCGGCGACCGCCATGGCGGTCCAGCGTTCCAGCAAGAACGAGAAGAGGGCACCTCCCAGCAGCGCGTACATCGCCACCCACAGGATCTCGTGGTCCTGGATCGTCCCCACGATCTCCGGCCAGAAATGAATGCTAGTCCCGAGCCAGAGGTAGAGGCCTCCCATGGCGACGCCGAGTGTGAGATCCATTCCTCGACGCAGCGTCGGTCCGAACCGATCGTTCCAGGCGGGGAAGGGAGAGCGAAGCTCGAAGGTCGCGAAAGCGAGCAAACTGCCCGCCGCCATGATCATCAAGGGCTCACCGAAGTCGCCGACCGCTAGGAACGCGGGAGGCACGATAGGAGCGATGAGATGGTAGAGAGACCACGTTACGGTTGCCGCGCCGAGCAGGACCGTGGACCCCACCGTAGCCAGTAGTACGCGGGAGCGGCCGAGCAATCCCAATATGGTCCCAGCCGCGAAGACAAGAACGATCACGATCGGTGAAAACCTTCCACCGTGCCATCCCATATGGTGAGCGGATGCCAACGCAGCGGCGACTGCCAGGCCGCCAACGAACTGAAGCAGGCCCGTTCTCGTCCCGCGGGGAGCGGCTGCGCGGTGCGTCACCGCAGGTTCCAGGGGAGCCCTCTCAGGCGCGTTCGAGGACGATCGCCATGCCCATGCCGCCGCTGATGCAGAGGGTGGCGAGGCCGAGCGCCAGACCCTGCTCGCGCATCGCGTAGGCGGTCGCGAGCACGATCCGGGCGCCGCTCATCCCGATCGGGTGGCCGAGCGCGATCCCGCCGCCGGAGGGATTCAGCTTGTCGTGGTCGAGCTTCAGCTCGCGGTCGACCGCGAGGACCTGGGCGGCGAAGGCCTCGTTCAGCTCGATCACGTCGAAGTCGGGGAGCGAGAGCCCGGTCTTGTCGAGCACCTTCCGCACGGCCGGGACGACCCCGATCCCCATGTACGCCGGATCGACACCAGCCGAGGCCGCGGCGACGATCCGAGCGAGCGGCTCCCGCCCCTCGGCCCGGGCCCGCGACTCCGACATCACGACGAGCGCCGCAGCGCCGTCGGTGATCCCGCTCGAGTTGCCGGCGGTGACGGTCCCGTCGTCGGCGAACACCGGCTTCAGCCTCGCGAGCGTCTCGAGGGTCGTCTCCGGCCGCGGATGCTCGTCCATCTCGAAGGTCACCGTCTGACCCTTCCGGCCCGGAACCTCGACCGGAACGATCTCGCGCGCCCGACGATCCCGATGCTCCTCGGCCTTCCGCTGGCTCGCGAGCGCGAACTCGTCCTGCTCCCGCCGCGGGATGTCGTACTTCCGCGCGAGGTTCTCGGCGGTCTCGCCCATCATCAGCCCGCAGAGGGGATCGAGGAAGCCGTCGCGGCGCATCCCGTCGTAGACCGTCGCGTCGCCCATCCGGTAGCCGCCGCGCATCCGGTCCAGCAGGTACGGGGTCCGGCTCATGTTCTCCTGGCCGCCGGCGACGACGACCTCGGCGTTGCCGAGCGCGATGTCGTTCGCCGCCGTCTCGACGGCCTTCGTCCCCGAGCCGCAGGCCATGTTGACCGTGAAGGCCGGGACCTCCTGCGGGATGCCGGAGCGGTACGCGACCTGGCGCGCCGGGTTCGGCCCGTTCCCAGCCTGGCGCGCGTGCCCGAAGACGACCTCGTCGACGGCCTCGGGCTCGACGTTCGCCCGTCGCAGGGCCTCCCTCGTCGCCGCGATGCCGAGGTCGACCGCCGGCACCTCGGCCAGGGTGCCCATGAAGTTGCCGATCGGCGTGCGCGCGCCCTCGATGATGACCGCCCGCTCCATGGAAGCCATTCTACCGGCGTTCGCCCGAGCCCCCGGCGAGCAGCCTGCGGAGGCGCGCGAGGTCGGCACCGCCGTCCAGGGGTTCGGAGGGCGGGACGTCGCACGCGAGGATCCGCGGAGCGGCGGTCGCGAAGGCCGAGGCCGCCGCCCGCACCTCGCTCGCGGCGTCCGGCGGGAGCGGCAAGCTGAAGCCCGACTCGTCGCCGCGA
>DATLGG010000144.1:0-2821 GCA_035540615.1 Actinomycetota bacterium
CCATCGGCGCGTGGGAGGGAGGCACCGGGCACGGCAGAAGGGCGGAGCGAAGCTGGCGGCCGCGGCGCTGATCGTCGTCGCCGCGGCCGGCGCCGCCTACGGGTTCCGAGCAGAGATCCGGAAGCTCATCCGGAAGGAGCCGGCGGTCGTGGCCACACCGCTCCCCGCCCCGAGCGGCACGCCCACGCCGGCCACGACCACGGCCGCGCCCGAACCGTCGCCGACGCGTGGCCGCCTCGTCGTCCACGGGACGGGCGACGTGAACCTCGACCCGGATTACATCCCCGCCTTCCGTACGCACGGGTACGCACACGCGTGGAGCGGCCTCGGCGGCCTCTTCGAGCGGGACCACCTCACCATCGTCAACCTCGAGTGCGCGGCCTCCAAGCTCGGGTCGGCCATCCCGAAGGACTTCACGTTCCGCTGCGACCCTGAGGCCCTGCCGGCGGCGAAGCGAGCGGGCGTCGAGGTCGCGAACCTCGGCAACAACCACTCCGGGGACTTCGGCAAGGACGCGCTCCTCGACTCGCGCCGCAACCTGCGGAGGGCCGGGATCGAGCCGGTGGGGGCGGGGAAGGACGAGCGTCAAGCGACGCGCCCGGCGCTGTTCGACCTCGAGGGTTGGCGCGTCGCGGTCCTCGGGTTCGGCGGCATCGTGCCCGAGCCCGGCTGGATCGCCGGCCCGAACCACCCGGGGATGGCCGATGGTGACGACATCGCGAAGATGACCGACGCGGTCCGCCGGGCGAAACGGCAGGCGGACGTCGTCTTCGTCACGATCCACTGGGGGGTCGAGCTCGACACGGAGCCGCGCCCCGACGACATCGAGCGCGCGCACGCGATGATCGAGGCGGGCGCGGATGCGATCTTCGGCCACCACGCGCACCGGCTCCAGCCGATGGCGGTTTACCGCGACCGTCCGATCTTCTGGGGACTGGGGAACTTCGTCTGGCCCGCGACCTCCGAGGCGGGCGCCACCACGGCGGTCGCCCGGGTCGTGGTCACTCCCGAGGGGAGGATCCGCGGCAAGCTCCTGCCGGCGCGGATCGAGTCGCACGGTCACCCAGTGCTCGTCCGGTAGCCGCTCCGGCCATAATCAGGCGTGGCCCAGCCCTCGATCCTCCTCGTCGACGACGACGCGCGCCTCCGCGAGATCGTGTCGATGGCGCTGCGGGCCGAGGGGTACCGCGTGGACGTCGCGGCCTCGGCAGAGGAGGCGCGGAGCGCGCTCGAGCGGGACGACCCGGACCTCCTGATCCTCGACGTGATGCTTCCGGGCGAGGACGGCTTCGAGCTCTCGCGCCACATCCGCACGACGAGCCCGGTCCCGATCCTGATGCTCACCGCCAAGACAGACACGGTGGACGTCGTCGTCGGGCTCGAGTCCGGGGCCGACGACTACGTGACGAAGCCCTTCGACACGAAGGTCCTCGTCGCACGGATCCGTGCGCTCCTGCGACGGGCACGCTCACCGGACCGGGACCTGCCGAAGACGATCTCGGTCGGTGACCTGACGATCGAGCCGGAGGCCGCCACGGTGACGAAGCGCGGAGAACCGGTGCACCTGACGAAGACGGAGCTCAAGCTGCTGTGCGCGATGGCCGCGCGTCCGAACCAGGTGTTCACCCGGGAGGTCCTCCTCCAGCAGGTCTGGGACTACGACTACTTCGGGGACTCCCGGCTCGTCGACGTCCACATCCGTCGCCTGCGAGGCAAGGTCGAGGACGACCCGCGGAACCCGGCCATCATCCAGACGGTGCGCGGGCTCGGCTACAAGGTGACCGGAGCGACATGAGGCGGCGGGCGCCGCACGGCCTGCGACCGAGGATCACGATCGCCTTCGTCGGGGGCGCCCTCGGGGTGTCGGCGCTCGTCGCCGGGTCCACCTACTTCTTCGCCGATCGCTTCCTGTACCGCCAGCGCGTCGACGAGTCCCTCCGGCAGAGCTACGGGAACGTCCGCCTCGCCGTGGCCTACCTCTCGCGGCCCCCGGCGCGCTCCGGGAGCCTGTCGGAGGAGCAGCAGGCGGACCTCGCGATCTCCGAGCTGATCGACCTTCTCGGGACGCGCGGGACCGCCGACGCGCTGATCCTGCGGGGCGACCAGCCGTTCTCGTCGTCGTTCTCGATCACCCCGGCGCTCCTGCCGCCGGGGCTGCGCTCCGCCGTCGCCCGCGGCGAGGTCGGCTACGCGTTCTCCGAGGACCCGCGAAGACTCGTCTTCGGCTCCAGCATCCCGGGCTACGACCTGGATGCGTTCTTCTTCTATCCGGTCGCGGACATCGACCAGACCCTCCTGATCCTCCGCAACGTGCTCATCGCCGTCTCGGGGATGGCGGTCGCGCTGAGCGCCGCGGTCGGGACGCGCGTGACCCGCCGCGTGACGACGCCGGTGCGGCTCGTGAGCGACGCGGCACGACGGGTCGCCGAGGGTCTCCTCGAGACGCGTCTGCCCGTGGAGGCGCGCGACGAGCTCGGCCATCTCGCGCATTCGTTCAACGAGATGGCCGCCGCGCTCGAGGGGCGCATCGCAAGGGAGCGCCGCTTCGTCGGCGACGTCTCGCACGAGCTCCGGACCCCGCTGACGACGCTGCGGACCTCGACGGACTACCTCCTCTCGCACGCGCAGGAGCTGCCCCCGCACCTGCGCCGGGCCACCGAGCTCCTGGCGGAGGACCTCGCGTACCTCCAGCAGCTCGTCGCGGACCTCCTGGACATCTCACGGGCCGAGTCGGGTCCCGTCGATCTGGCGCTCGAACCCGTGAACCTGGCGGACCTGACGCGCGAGGTGGTCAGCCGCCGGACCCGGACCGACGGGCGGG
>DATLGG010000145.1:0-3990 GCA_035540615.1 Actinomycetota bacterium
GCGCGGCGACGACGCGGCGAACGTCCTCGCCGGGGGACGCGGCCGAGACCGGCTCTCCGGGCGCGGCGGCGCCGACCTCCTCGACGGGGGCAGGGGGTCGGACGTGTGCCGAGGCGGAGCGGGGGCGGACCGCTTCCGAAGCTGCGAGCGGAAGAAGCAGTAGCGCCCCAGGGCTCGATCCGACCTCAGGTGCCGCGGCCGGTCTTGCGCTGAACCTCGTCGATCCGCCTGGAGGGGTCGGGCTTGGTGAGGCTCTCGTCGAACTCCTGATCGGTCGGAGCGGTCCTACCCAGCGTCCACGAGGCCCGAACGTGGGTTCGAGGTGACGGGAGCCGGGGCTACGAGCGGCAGGCGGAAGGAGAAACGGGAGCCGCGGCCGACCTCGCTCGCGACCTCGAGCCCGGTCTCATGCAGGGCGAGCACCTCGCGCACGAGCGCCAGTCCGAGTCCGATCCCCTTGGTGGAGCGGGCGTTCGCGTCTCCGCCGCGGAAGAACCGCTCGCCGAGGCGCGCGACCTCCTCCGCGGGTATCCCGGGGCCGCTGTCCGCCACGCTGACCGACGCCGTCCCGTCGTGGATCGCCGCGGTGACGGCGATCCCTGAGCCAGGCGGGCTGTACTTGAGCGCGTTCGACAGGAGGTTCTCGATCACGCGGTCGAGGAGCAGCGGATCGGCGACGACGCGCAAGCCCTCGTCCACCTCCACCACCACGAGGTGGTCGGGGTTCGGCTTCACGAGCCTGGCCACGACGCTTTGGGCCAGCGGCAGGAACTCCACCTCGGTGGGGCGCGCGACGAGCTTCCCCGCCTCGAGCTGGGAGAAGTCGAGCAGCGAGGTGATGATCCCATCGAGCGTGCGGGCGTTCGAGTTCAGGGTCGCGATGAACTCGAGCTTCGTCCGGTCGTCGAGGGTGGCCCAGTGCTGCTCGAGCGTCAGGCCGTTGCCCTCGATGACGGTGAGCGGCGTCCGGATCTCGTGCGAGACCGTCGAGAGGAACTCCGACTTGAGGCGGTCGAGCTCGGCCATGCGTTCGACCGTGCGCTGCTCCTGCTCGAACAGCGTCGCGTTCTCGAGCGCGCGTCCGGCGATCGTCCCCAGCAGCTCGAAGGCCTCGCGCTCGTCGTCACCGATGCGTCGCCGCGTCTTCGTCGCGGCGCTGAGGATCGCCTGGATCCTGCCGCTGAGCCAGACCGGCGTGGCGATCGCCGCGCGGAACCCCGAGCTTCGCAGCGCCGGCTCGCTCAGCGGATGCTCCGTGTAATCCGCCAGGACGACCGGAGCCTTCCGGTCGAGGACCATCGACACGATGCCCCGGCGCGCGGAGTGCGTGGCGTTCGCGTAGCCCTCGGGGACGTTGCGGTGGTGCGCCACGCGGTAGGTTCCCGCGGACCCGTCGTAGACGCAGATCTCGACCGCCTCGAAGCCGAGCGCGACGGCCGAGTCGGTGACGGCGCCGAGGACGCGATCCGACTCGAGGAAGCTGATCCCCCGCGCGGCGTGAGCGACGCTGGCGAGGAGCTGCGAGCGTCGCTCGGAGTCCGCCCGGGCGCCGTGGTGGGCGCGCATCTCGCGCATCAGCTCCAGCCACAGGAAGCACGTGAGGAAGGTCGTGATGCCGAGGAGCGCGAGGCGCGCCGTGAGTGGGCCCGCACCGAGGTCCGTGCCGGTCAGCACGAGCATCCCCAGGTACGACGCGCACGTGAACAGCAGCAGCGCGACCTGGCCCGCCGGAGGGTAGGAAGCCGCGAAGAACAGCGTCGTCAGCCCGTAGAGGACGAAGCCTTCGATCCGATCCGGTCCGATGATCCCGAGCAGGACGGTGATCAGGACGATGTCGAGCACCGACCAGGCGTACATCACCGCGATCCCGATGCCGCGCTCGAACAGCCGCCTCCACGGCAGGAGGGAGACGATCAGCACGCCGAGACCCCCGACCCCCAGCGTGATGAGGTACGGCGGGAGGGCGAACGCCGGGCGCTCAGGCAGGATGGCCATGGCCAGCAGGGCCGCGATCGCCATCCACGTCGCCAGGACGCCGAGGCGCACGGTCCGCAGGCGGTAGGGCAGCAGGAGGTCCTTCTCCATCTTCCGGTTTTCGGCAGGGACGACGCTCGGCTGGATGACACCGAGGCATCAGAACGCGCATGGCCTCGTCGGCGCCCCCGGGTCCCCCATCTGGGCGATGACCGGATCCGCCAGCAGGTCGCGTGGCGCGGCAAGCAGCGCGCTGCGGCATACTCCGAGTTCGATGGACGGGGGGCGACGTGCGGCGCGCCGGAGCGCGGGGTAGGTAGGCCGACGGTGAACGACGAGAACGGCACGGACGGTCGCGCGGTCTATGAACATCGATGGGGCGCTTCCGGGCGGCTCGTCCAGCTGCGGCCGCACCTCTGGCGAGAGCTCGCCCCACTCCTCGAGGGCCAACGGGTGCTCGAGATCGGACCCGGCCTGCGACCGACGGCTCCCGCGACGACGGCGTTCTTCGTCGAGAGCTCACCCCGCGCGGCGACGGCACTCGGGGCGGCCGGCGGACGGAGCGTGCGGGCCGGGGAGGGACCGCTCCCCTTCCGCGATGCGAGCTTCGGCGGCGTCCTCGCGCTCGAGGTCCTCGAGCACGTCGAGGAGGACGTCGAACTCCTGCGTGAGATCCGACGGGTCCTGCGTCCGGGAGGGGTCCTCGTCGTGTCGGTCCCGGTCCACATGTCCCGCTGGTCGGCGATCGACGAGGCCTGCGGTCACGTCCGCCGCTACGAGGACGGCGAGCTGATCGAGAAGCTGACCGTGGCGGGATTCGTGCCCGAGCGCTTCCATGAGCGGCCGGCTCGGGGCGGCAGCGGCCGCCTCGCGAAGGTCGGGACCGCGATCCAGGCGAGCACGCCGCGGCTCGCGAACTGGTGGCTCCAGTCCGTCGCCTTCCCGATCCACGCGAAGTGGCAGGGTCTCGCAGGACGGGTGCATTGGACGGACCCGGCCGTCCCGGTCTCAGCGCGAGCGGCGGGGATCACCGTCCTCGCCAGATCGGCGCCGGATGCCTCGCCGGGCGAGGTGGCTCCGGCGGCCGCCGACGTCGGTCGCGGCTAGTAGGCCGGCGGGTCGCTCGCCGGGAACGAGTCCATCGACGCGTCGGTCACCTCGTCGACGTCCCGGTCGCCCCGGTTCAGCGCCTCGTCTCGCGGGATGCCGCAACCGGGGCAGGCCTCATCGGCCGGCCCGAGCTCCGTCCCGCAGTTCGCGCACGTGCGATCGTCTTCATCTGCCATGACCCATCCCTACCCGGCCGCGGCCAGGCCTCCACCTCGGCCGCGCGGATGGAGCGCAGCGCCACCTCAGCCCGTGACCTCCAGGCTGACCGGGATCGCGATGCTCGAGGACCCCGCGTCGTTGCTGAGGACGCAGATCCGGCCCGTCGACCTGGATCCCGCCGGGGCTCCCCCCGCGGCGAGCCGGACGTCGACCTCGGTGGAACGACCCGGGGCCGTGTCCCCCGAGGACGGACTCACGGCGAGCCACGCCACGTCCGCCGGGGCGGCGCAGCTCGAGGGGGCCTCCGCGATGGACCAGCCGAGGGTCTGCCCCCCGCGCTGCGCCAGATTGGCGATCCGGAGCGTCTCCGTGGTCGTGCCGCCTTCGGACACCGTCGCGGCGATGCTGGTGGGTGAGACCCCCGCCTGCGCCTGGCAGTCCGGGTGGAGGTCGAAGGCCTGCACGCCATCGCTCCGGCTCCCGCTGCTGCCCTGGCGAGCGCTGTAGCCGAGGCCGCGCTTGGCGAACCCGCGCCAGATCGCGCACGAGTTCTCGCCGCCGGTCAGCGCGCGGTCGGCGGCGAGGATCGCGTCGCGGCCGTCCTCGAAGCCGGGCCGGCAGGGCTGGAACTTCATGCCGTCCATGACCAGCTGCACCGCGAGGTTGTTGCCACCGGTGTTCCACGCGTCGTCGAGGTCGGGGTTGAAGCCGTGCTCGGCGACGAGGTTCCAGTAGACCTCCCACAGC
>DATLGG010000146.1:0-2701 GCA_035540615.1 Actinomycetota bacterium
CCGGAGGGTTGAGTGCCCGTTCTGTTCCCGGTTCGCCCGTTGCTGGCGCGATCCGGAGCCGTGCGACCGCTCTCCGATCCGCCTTCCGCCTGGCAACCTTACCGGGGAGTCCTGGTATGGATATCGGCCTCAGCGGCCGACCCTTGACTCACGTATTCGACGCTCCCGGCGGGTTCCCTGCCTGGGCGAGGAGATCCCGCAGCTGCCGGAAGGCCTTGCCACGATGGCTGATGCGATGCTTCTCCTCGGCGGTCATCTCGGCCATCGTCCGCTCCCATCCGGCGGGCTCGAAGATCGGGTCGTAGCCGAACCCGCCCGTGCCGGTCGGCCGGCTCCGGAGGGACCCCTCGCAGACCCCCTCGGCGGACCACTCAGGCCCGTCCGGGAGCGCGAGGACGTCGACCGCGCGGTAGCGGGCGGTCCGTCCGCCCGGCGGCACCCCGGCGACGGCCCGCAGGAGCGCGCGGAGGTTCTGCTCGTCCGATGCATCCGCCCCGGCGTAGCGTGCGGATCGAGGGCCCGGACCGCCGCCGAGCGCGTCGACCTCGATCCCGGAGTCGTCGGCCAGCGCCGGCAGGCCCGTCGCGGCCGCGACCGCCCGCGCCTTCAGCCGCGCGTTCTCCTCGTACGTATCCCCGGTCTCCTCGACCTCGGGCCAGTCGAGGTCCTCCTGCGTCAGCCACGTGACCGGCCAGTCGGCGCAGATCGCAAGGATCTCCCGGATCTTGCCGCGGTTGCGCGTCGCGAGGACGACCCGCTCTGGGAACGTCACGCCTGCGCGGCCTCGCGCTGGATCGCCGTCAGCCGCTCGATGCCGGACGTCGCGAGGGAGATCATCTCGTCGAGCTCGCCGCGCGAGAAGGCCGCGCCCTCCGCCGTCCCCTGGATCTCGACGAGGTTGCCGGAGCCGGTCATCACGACGTTCATGTCGACCTCCGCCCTCGCGTCCTCCTCGTAGGTGAGATCGAGGAACGGCGTCCCCTCGACGATGCCGGCGGAGATCGCCGCGACGGGGTCGTTCAGCGGCTCTCCACGCACGATCCCCTGCTCCTTGAGGGACCGGATCGCGAGGGCGAGCGCGATGTAGCCCCCGGTGATCGAGGCGGTGCGCGTCCCCCCGTCGGCCTGCAGGACGTCGCAGTCGACCCAGATCGTCACCTCGCCGAGGGCCCGAAGATCGGTCGCCGCCCGCAGCGAGCGGCCGATCAGGCGCTGGATCTCCTGGGTCCGGCCCGACGGGCGCCCCCGTGCCGCTTCGCGCGGCGTCCGCTCCTGGGTCGAGCGCGGAAGCATCGAGTACTCGCCGGTCACCCACCCCTGTCCCTTGCCCTGGAGGAACCGCGGGACCGACGGCTCGTAGGAGGCCGCGCACAGGACCCGCGTCTCCCCCATCTCGAACAGCACCGACCCCTCCGCCCACCGCAGGTAGCCGGTGCGATACCGGACCGGGCGCAGTTCGCCGGGCGCCCGGCCGTCGACCCGCGTCACGGGCCGACCTCGATCGTCATCCCCTCCTGCGCGACCTCGACCTCGGCGCCGAAGGCCTCCGCCGCCTGCTCGCGCGAGCGGTTCGGGTCGAGGGACGGCCAGATGTGGGTCAGCACGAGCCGTCCGACCTCCGCTTCGCGGGCGGCCTCGCCGGCCTCGCGGTCGGTCATGTGGATCCCCGGCGGGAACTCGCCGGTTCCGGCCTGCCAGGTCGCGTCCGCGAGCAGGACGTCCGCGCCGCGGGCGAGCTTCGGCACCTCGGGGGCCGGGCCCGAGTCCGCGGTGTAGGCGAGCGCCCGCCCCTCGACCTCGAACCGCACCCCCAGGGTGGGGACGGGATGCGCCATCGGCTCGGTCGTGACGCGGAACGGACCGAGGTCGAAGGCCGTCCCCGGCTCGACCTCGTGGATCAGGAAGCTCGCGCTCAGCTCCTGGAGGGTCTCCTCGGAGAGGAGGACCCCCGCCCGCTCGTAGACCCCCGGGGGCCAGAACAGCGGCGTTCCCATCGGCTTCCCGAGCGCGTAGTGGCGCGCGTAGAAGTACGGGAGCAGGTCGACGAAGTGATCGGCGTGCGAGTGCGAGACGATGACCGCGTCGATCTCGACGAGGTCGACGTGCTCCTGGGCGTTCGCGAGCGTGCCCGATCCGAGGTCGACCCAGACGTCGAACCCGTCGTGGCGGACCAGGTAGCCGCTGCACGCGCGCCCCGGGCCCGGCCAGGTCCCGCAGGCGCCGAGGACCGTTACCTCCACGCAGCCTCCCGCACCCCGGCGGAGCGGACGCTCGCCATCTCGGGGCCGAGGAAGCGACCGCCGAGCGCGAGGAACGAGTCGGGGTCGCCGGAGCAGAGGAACTCGTGCGCGGGCGCTCCTCCACCGTCGCGCAGGAGGCCGTCGCGGTGGAGCGTCTCGTAGACGTCCCTGGCGGTCTCCTCGGCGGAGGAGACGAGCACGACGTCCGGCCCCATCACGATGCGCAGCAAACCAGACAGCAGTGGGTAGTGCGTGCACCCGAGGATCAGGGTGTCGATCCCGGCCGAGACGAGCGGAGCGAGGTAGCCGCGGGCCGCCTCCAGCAGCTCGTCGCTCGTGGTGTCGCCGGCCTCGACCGCCGGAACGAACGCGGGGCAGGACGCCGAGACCAGGTCCACGTCCGGGTTCGCCCGTCGAGCCGCGCGGTCGTAGGCCCCGCTGCGAACGGTGGCCTCGGTCCC
>DATLGG010000147.1:0-2498 GCA_035540615.1 Actinomycetota bacterium
CCGCACGGTCCGTGACGGGCTCGCGGTCTACATGGCCGGCGGGACGAGCCACCCCGACTGGCGGCGTCGCGGCCTGGGCCGGGCGATCCTGCGCGCGACCGAGGACCACCTGCGGGACCGGGCGACCGCCTTCGAGGACCCCGAGGGCCGGGTCCTCGGAGCGTGGATCGGCGAGAAGGAGTCGGGAGCGGGAGCACTCCTGGCCGGCGAGGGCTACACCCCCGTGCGCTACTACTTCTCGATGATTCGCCAGGAGCTGCAGGAGATCCCGCATGCCCCGCTCCCGGACGGCATCGAGATCCGTCCCGTCGAGCCGGACCAGCATCGCGCGATCCTGGACGCGGAGAACGAGGCCTTCCGCGACCACTGGGGGCACCGCGAGATGACGGAGGAGGACTTCGAGGGCCTGTTCAAGCTGCCGGACCTCGACACCTCCCTGTGGTCCGTCGCGTGGGACGGTGACGAGGTCGCCGGGTCCGTGCAGACGTTCATCTGGAAGGCGGAGAACGAAGCGCTCGGAGAGAAGCGAGGCTGGCTCGAGCGGATCTCCGTACGCCGTCCGTGGCGCCGGCGTGGGCTGGCGAAGGCGATCATCGCCGACGCCCTCCGGCGTCTCCGCGCGGCGGGCATGGAGGTGGCCATGCTCGGTGTCGACGCGGACAACCCGACCGGCGCGCTCCAGCTGTACGAGGCGCTCGGCTTCCAGACGAAGGATCGCGGCATCGCCTACCGCAAGGCCTGGCAGCCGGGTGGCCGGCTCGTCTGACCGCCGCTGACTCAGGCGAACAGTCGCCCCTCCTTCGCTACCAGCTCCATCCACGGGCGCTCGCGCCCGACGGTGGTCGCGTTCCCATGGCCGGGCAGCACCTGCACCGGCTCGTCCAGCGTGGCCAGCCGACCGAGCGACTCGACCATCGCCGCCGGATCGCCACCGGGCAGGTCCACTCTTCCCCATCCGCCTGCGAACAGCGTGTCGCCGCTGAACAGCAGGCCATTGTCGGCCGACAGCAGACAGACGGAGCCCTCGGTGTGGCCGGGCGTGTGGAGGACCGAGAGGCGCAGCTCGCCGAACCGGATGACCCCGCCCTCCGCGAGCTCGACGGCCGGGACGGAAGGGGGGATCTCGAACGGCGCCCAGAGGGGCTGGGGGGAGGTGAGCCGATCCCGGTCCAGGGGATGGACGGCGATCGGGGCGCCGGTGTGATCGGCCACCACGGCGTTGTCCCCGATGTGGTCCCAGTGCCCGTGCGTGGAGACGATCAGCTTGAGTATCCACTCCCTGGCCGCGAGCTCGTCGGCGATCCAGCGCAGGGAGGGCGTCGCGGTGTCGATGGCAATCGCCTCACGTGAACGCTCATCCGCGAGAACGTAGACGTTCGTCGAGATCGGACCGACGACGCGGCTGATGAGCTCCACGCGAGCGATTGTCGCAGGCCGCGGCGCCCCACCCTTTGGCGCGGGACTCAGCGGATCCCGGTGTCGAACTCCAGCACGAGCTCCGTCGGCACCGGGCCGACGTCGACTACCTGGTCGGCGGGGGCCATCGGCAGGCTGCCGTCGGAGATCGAATGGACGATGTAGCGGCCGTACGGGAGGGAGAACGTCAGCATGCCGTTCGCATCGCTCGTGCCGCGGGCGACCTCGCGATCGCCCTCGACGATGACGATGACCTGCCCGGTCACCGGGCGCGGCGCGCATCCCGGGTCCGGTGGAACGCTCATCACCGGACAGGTGGGTCCGGCAACGAGGACGAGCGCCAGGGTTCCCGCAGGCGCGGGCGGCGAGATCGGACCGCAGGCGGCCGCCAGGCAGCCGAGGAGCACCATCGCAGTGAGGAGCCGCCGGGTCACAGGCATCGAAACCCGGACGTCGCGCGCTGCCATCCGGTTGCCTCGCTCACCCGCGCGGCGTCCAGGTCACGAGCCCCACCAGCGATGGGCGAACGCCCGCAATGGACCACCCGTCCGCCGTCTCCTCGGCCAGCTCCGCGAGGGCCGCCTGGAAGCGCTCCTCCGCGGCCGAACCGTCGGCGATCCAGAGCTGCCGCCGGAGGAACTTGACGAGCTCCTCGCGTGATCGGAAGTGCCGGGCTCTGCGCTCGAACGACGTAACCTCCGGCTCCCGACCACGCGCCCGGAGGAGGGCAACGAAGTCCGACAGCGCCGGGAGTGGAATGCGCTCCACGCCATGGACCCGCTGCCAGAAGGGATCGGCCGCGGACGCTGGTGGACGCTCCATCAGGATCGCCACGCAGAGGCGGCGGGCGGCCTTGTCCATGGCGTCGAGGAACGGCCCGATCTCCTCCACGTCGTAGCCCACATGGGCAATCAGCGCGACGTCGGCGTGCGGGGCCTGGCCCAGCGCCTGGTCGGGATCGCTCCCCGGCTCCGGAGGCCAGTGGCCGCGCACGATCCGCACGTTCGCGATCCCGTGGACCGCCTGCTGCTCGGCCAGCGCGTCGAGCATCGCCGGCGACGGGTCAAGCGCCACCACCTCGC
>DATLGG010000148.1:0-2082 GCA_035540615.1 Actinomycetota bacterium
GGCGGCGGCGAGCTCCTTCGCGATCGCGCGCCCGATGCCCTTCGACGCGCCGGTGACGAGCGCTGTCTTGCCCTCGAGCGAGGCGAAGTCAGGCAAGCGTCTCCTCCAGCTGGCGCAGGCCCTCGAGGTCGCTGACGGAGACGGTGCGGACTCCGCGATCGATCCTCTTCAGTAAACCGCTCAGGACGTTGCCGGGCCCGACCTCGACGAACACCGTGACGCCCTTCTCGACGAGCTCGCGCGCCGCCTGCGTGAACTTCACGGGTGCCGTGAGCTGCTCGATCAGGAGCTCCCGGTAGCGGTGCGCGTCCTCCAGCTTCGCCGTCACCGTCGACATGAACGCGTGCCGCGGGTCGTGGAAGTGGACGCGGTCGACGGCGGGGCGCAGCTTGTCCGCCGCGCGCGCGACGAGCGGCGAGTGGAACGCACCGCTCACGCGCAGACGCACCGCGCGTCGCGCGCCCTCGCGCTCGGCCTCGGCGCAGACCTCGCCCACCGCCGGATCCTCGCCGGAGACGACGATCTGCCCGGGGCAGTTGTAGTTCGCCGGCCAGACGTTCGCGATCCGGTGGCAGAGGCTCTCGACCACCTCGTCTGCGAGGCCGAGGATCGCCGCCATCGAGCCCGGCCGCTCACGGGCGGCCTCGGCCATCGCGATGCCGCGGTCGCGCACGAGCGCGATCGCCTCGGGAGCCCCGAGCGACCCGGCTGCGCCGAGCGCTGCGAATTCGCCCACCGAGTGCCCGACGACGAAGTCCGGCTCGATCCCGCGCGCCCGGATCGCGGCGTCGAGCGCGAGGCTCGTGGCGACGAGCGCCGGCTGCTGGATCCGCGTGTCGAGCAGGTTCTCGACGGGGTCGTGGAAGCAGATCCGCTTGAGGTCGAGGCCGGAGGCGTCGCTCCCGGCCTCGTAGACCTCCATCGCCTCGGGCACCGCCTCCGCCACCTCGCGCCCCATCCCGGCCTCGGGACGCACGTTCCGGACACGGTGTTCACGAACACCGACCTCGAGCAGTACGTCGACACGACGGACGAGTGGATCCAGGAGCGGACGGGGATCAGGGAGCGCCGCTTCGCGAAGCAGGAGGAGGCGCTGACCGACCTCGCCCGTCCGGCGGCGCTGCAGGCGCTCGAGCGCGCCGGTGCCGAGCCTGCGAGCGTCGATCTGATCATCGTCGCGACGGTGACGCCCGACATGATGTTCCCGACGAGCTCGGCGCTCCTCGCCGACCAGCTCGGGATGCCCGACGCGGCCGCCTACGACCTGCTCGCCGGCTGCACGGGCTTCATGTACGGACTCGCTCAGGCGTACGGGATGATCGCAGCGGGCCTGTCGAAGCGGGCGCTCGTCGTCGGCGGCGACGTGCTCTCGAAGATCCTCGACTGGAGCGACCGCTCGACGCTCGTCCTCTTCGGCGACGGTGCGGGGGCCGTCGTGCTCGAGCAGGTCGAGGAGGGAGGGTTCCTCGGGTTCGAGCTCGGCGCGGACGGCGGCGGCGGCGAGCACCTCTGGCTGCCGGGCAGCGGTTCCCGCCACTTCGAGGACCCGACGAGGTTCGTGAAGATGAACGGGCGGGAGGTCTTCAAGTTCGCGACGCGGGTGATGGTGTCGTCGGCGACGAAGGTGCTCGACGAGTGCGGCCGGACCGTCGACGACGTCGACGTCTACGTGCCGCACCAGGCGAACAAGCGGATCATCGACCACGCAGCGGGGAAGCTGGGGATCCCGGCGGAGAAGACGGTCGTGAACGTCGACCGCTACGGCAACACGTCGTCGGGGTCGATCCCGCTCGCCCTCGCCGACGCGAAGACGGACGGGAGGCTCCGTCCGGGCGAGCTCGTACTGATGACAGGCATGGGCGCCGGCCTCACGTGGGGCTCGGCGCTGATCGAGTGGACGGAGGGAGGAACGGCGTGACGAAGATCGCCTTCATGTTCCCGGGCCAGGGTTCGTACGAGGCCGGGATGGGGCGCGAGGTGGCGGAGGCGGTGCCCGAGGCGATGGAGGTCTACGAGGCCGGGAGCGACGCCTCCGGCCTCGACCTCAAGCGGATCTGCTTCCACGACCCCGTCGAGAACCTG
>DATLGG010000149.1:0-2017 GCA_035540615.1 Actinomycetota bacterium
GCGACCTCCTTCGCGACCTGCGCTGCCTTGCCGACCTCCGTCTGGATCAGGATGTACGCATTCACCACCGTGAGCACCTCCCGGGCTGGATGCTGAATCGTACATCAGCGGAGCGGCCGCCCCCAACGGAGCCGGTCGAGCCGGGTGGGGATAATGCCCTCGTGTTCGAGGATCGATCGGATGCGGGCCGGCGGCTGGCGGAGGCGCTTCCGGAGGAGGAGTCATCGTCGGTGGTGATCGGGATCCCGCGAGGAGGGGTCGCCGTCGGCGCCGAGGTCGCCCGGCTTCGAGGGTGGGACCTCGACGTGGTGGTCCCGCGGAAGGTTCGCGCCCCGCAGAACCCCGAGCTGGGGATCGGCGCGATCGCTCCGGGGGTCCGGCTCCTCGACGAGGGCATGATCGCCACCCTGGCGGTCGATCCGGACTACCTGGTCCGTGAAGTGGCCGACCAGGAGCGAGAGATCGCGCGGCGCCTCGCGGCGTACCGCGGCGACCGGCCACCGCTCGACCTCGCCGGCCGGACGGGGATCGTCATCGACGACGGGGTCGCCACGGGGAGCACCGCGGTCGCCGCCGTGCGTTCGGTCCGTGCGGCCGGCGCGAGGAGGGTCGTGGTCGCGGTTCCCGTCGCCCCCGCGGAGGCCGTCGAGCGGCTGCGCAGGGAGGCGGACGGGGTGGTCTGCCTCATCACGCCCGCTCGTTTCCACGCGGTCGGGGAGTGGTATCGGCGGTTCCCGCAGGTGCAGGATCCCGAGGTCGTCGCCCACCTGGACGCCGCATGGTCGTGATCGAGATCGCGCTCGGGGGCCTATGCCTCGCGGTGGGCGTCTGGTCGGCCGTCGGTTCGGTCCGCGCCCTCTCGGCCGAGGAGCCGGGGCCGGACCGGCGGGTGCTGGTGCTCCACGAATGGGCGAAGGCGGGGTTCTGGCTCACGCTCGGCGCGTTCCTGCTCGGCTACCTGGTGCTGGACGACCCGCGCGAGATCCGAGGGTTCGCCCTCGTCCCGATCGTCCTGGCGGGGATCAGGTTCCTCGCGGCGGTCCGCCTGGCGCGGCGCTGAGGCCGCATCGCCCGCGGCTCAACCACTTCGCCCTCGCGGCCGATACCTCCTCCAGACGATCGATCGCACCGGCGCCCGGGGTGCCGGATATGGAGCCATGACGTGAAGCCGACGGTGTCGTTGGAGTCGATGCTGGGAGCGCAGCGGGGCGACCCGCCGGCTGCGCTCATCCCGCGCTACCTCGCCGAAGCGAGGAGGCAGCTGGGGATGGAGGTCGCCTACGTCGCGGAGTTCCGCGACGGCCAGCGGATCTACCGGTTCATCGAGGGCGAGACGATCCCCGACGGCGTCCGTGTCGGCACCGGCGATCCGCTCGAGGACACCTTCGCCCAGCGAGTGATCGAGGGCAGCGTCGACGCCGTGCCTGACGTCGCACGCGATCCGGCCCTCGCTTCGCTCGTCGAGACGCGTTCCTCGCGGATCGCGTCGTTCGTGGGGGTGCCGCTGCGCCTCGGCGTGGACGACATCTACGGCATCCTCGCCTGCCAGAGCTCGACGCCGACGCCGTCCCTCGACGATCGCGCCGTGAGCTTCCTCCATGTGTTCGGCCGGCTCATCCTCGACCAGCTCGACAAGGAGCAGGGCGAGTGGGACGACCTCCGGCGCCAGATCGAACGCGTCGAGCAGGCCCTCCAGCCGGGAAGCATCGGTATCGAGTTCCAGCCGGTCTTCGACATCCGCAGCGATGACGGCCGCCTCGTGGGGGCCGAGGCGCTCGCTCGTTTCGAGCTGGAGCCCCAGCGCAGCCCAGACGTCTGGTTCGCCGAAGCCTGGACGGTCGGACGCGGCGTCGACCTCGAGCTCGCCTCGGTCGAAGCGGCCGTGGCCCACCTGGGCCGCCTGCCGCAGGGAACCTTCCTGGCGATCAACGTGGCGGCAGAGACCGTGGTCTCACCGCGACTGCCCGGGATCCTCGCGGGCGTGCCGCGCGACCGGGTCGTGCTCGAGATCCCGGAG
>DATLGG010000150.1:0-2974 GCA_035540615.1 Actinomycetota bacterium
GCGCCCTGGCCCTGGACGGAGCCGACGCTGAACGTCTCGCGGAGCATCAGCCGGCCGTTGCGGACGACGTACGCCCAGCGGTCCATCGCGCGGACGGGCGGCCCGGCGGTGCGGTTGCCCTCGAGGTCGTACGCGCCGCCGTGGCAGGGGCAGCCGAAGCCGGCGGGGACGGTGGGGATCCGGCGCACGACGTTCTCGCCGATCTCCTCCTCCTCGGCGCTCTCCTCGGCGATCGGGCCGTTCGGCTGCACGGGGCAGCCGAGGTGGACGCAGGACGAGGAGAGGATCGTGAAGCTCGGCTGCCCCTCGACCTGGCCGTTGTAGCGGATGTACGCCGTGCGGCGGGTGACCTCGCCCTGGGCGGGGTCGGCGAGGAACGTCGTCACGCGCCACTCGCCCTGCGGGAAGGCGTCGAGCGGCCCGACGTCGGCCTCGTGCTGCTCGCCTTCGGCGAAGGCGGGCGCGAGCGCGAAGCCGAGCGCGGGAACGGTGACGAGCCCGCCGATCGCGGCGCCGAGCCCGAGGGTCGCTCCCTCGAGGAACTTGCTGCGCGGGAACCGCTCGATCTCCTCCTCGGTCGCGAGCGGGAGCGCGGGGCCCGTTCCGGCGGCGGCGGGCGCCGCGCCCGGCTGCGTCTCGACGTCGTCCGGAGGCTGCGGCAGCGGGGTCGCCTCCGTGCGCAGGTCGCGCACCCAGAGGAAGCCGAACCCGACCGTCAGGACGGCCCCGAGGACGGCGATCACGGGGCCGACGACGAGGCCCGTGAGGAGGATCGCGATGCCGACGGCGAAGCCCACCGGCCACAGGCTCGGCGGCGGGACGTGCGGCTGCTCGTTGCCCCCTGGGGTCGTCACCGTCGCTGATTCAATCCTTCCACAGCGGCAGAGGTCAACGTCGCAACAGCCGCCGCAAGGGAGCGGGGGCGTTGCCGTTCCGAGAGCCGCCGCCGAGGTCGATTCCGTACTCGCGCCAGCGCTCGTCCACGAGCGCCTTCACCTCCGGCGCCATCGCGATCTCCTCCGGCCACTCGCGGGTCCCCTCGAGCGGCCCCTTCGCCGTCGCGTCGATCCCGATCTTGCCGCCGAAGAACTGGAGCGTCGGGGCGTGGTCGAGGTGGTCGAGCGGGCCCTCGGTGATCACGATGTCCCGCTTCGGGTCGACGTTGGCGCCGACGTAGAAGAAGACCTCCTCGTAGTCGTGCACGTTCACGTCCTCGTCGACGACGACGATCGCCTTCGTCAGGCTGAGCATCCCGAGGCCCCAGATCGCGTGCATCACCTTGCGCGCGTGGCCGGGGAAGCGCTTGCGGATCGAGACGATCGCGCAGTTGTGGAACGTCCCCGAGACCGGCAGGTCGTAGTCGACGATCTCCGGCACGGTCATCCGCACGGCGGGGAGGAAGATCCGCTCGGTCGCCTTGCCGAGCCACGCGTCCTCCTGCGGCGGCTTGCCGACGACGATCGACGGGTAGATCGCGTCGCGCCGCATCGTGATCGCCGAGAGCCGCAGGATCGGGAACGGCTCCGGCGGCGTGTAGTACCCGGTGTGGTCGCCGAACGGCCCCTCGATCCCCATGTCCCCGTGGTCGATCGTGCCCTCGAGGACGATCTCCGCGTTGGCGGGCACCTCGAGGTCGACGGTCTTGCACTTGACCATCTCGACGGCCTCGCCGCGGAAGAAGCCGGCGAGCATCAGCTCGCCCATGTGCTTCGGGAGCGGCGCCGAGGCGGAGTACGTCGTGACGGGGTCGAGCCCGAGCGCGACGGCGACGTCGATCCTCCCCTCGGAGGCGAGCCAGTCCGCCCGCCCGTCCTTGTGGATCTGCCAGTGCATGAAGGTCGTCTTCGAGTCGATCTTCTGCATCCGGTACATGCCGACGTTGCGCGTCCCCGTGCGCGGGTCGCGCGTGATCACTGCCGGGAGCGTGATGAACGGCGCCGGGTCGCCGGGCCAGCAGCGCTGGATCGGGAGCCGGTCGAGGTCGACGTCGTCGCCAGTGAGGACGACCTCCTGGCACGGCCCGGAGCGGACGCTGCGCGGGCCGGAGTCGGCGATCGACTTCAGCTTCTTGAGGCCGCGGACCTTGTCGACGAGGCCCTGCGGCGGCTGGAGCTCCAGCAGGTCCGCGACGCGGTCGCCGAGGTCGTCGAGCCGCTCGACGCCGAACGCGAGGCACATGCGCCGCTCGGTGCCGAACTGGTTGATCAGCAGCGGGTGCCGCGAGCCCTTCGGGCGCTCGAACAGGAGGGCGGGGCCGCCGGCCTTCACCGTGCGGTCGACGATCTCCGTCACCTCGAGGTCGGGGTCGACCTCGGTGGAGACGCGAACGAGCTCCCCCTCGCGCTCGAGCAGCGCGATCCACTCGCGGAGGTCGCGGGGCGGGGCCACAGGATCGAGTGTACGGACTGCCGGACGGCCGACGCCGCGCCCGGAGGCCGGAGCCGTCGCACGCGGTGCTCCCGACGATGCCACCGCGTGCGACGCCCGGCCGGCGCGCGCCTACCGCCGAGGCGCGCGACTCGCGTGCGCCCGCAGCCGCCCGCTGCGGGCGCGGGAGAGGCTGCGCTGGAAGCGGTCGAGATGCCGGCGCGCGGAGTCGTACTCGCGTGCGGCCTCGGCGCCCGCGCCGCCGGCGCCGGCCGAAGCGCTGTGCGCGAGCAGCCGCAGCACGTCGAGCTGCACCGCAAGCGGGTCCACGTAACCCCTCAGCCGCTCGTGGATGCCGTCGATCTTCTCCAGCCGCGCCTCCGCGACACCGTCCATGTCGTACACCTCTCGCCCCTCCTCGTGTCGATCCATGTCCAGTGTTCGTCCAAGCTGGTGGATCGGTTCGACGCACGCGGACGAGCGGCGATGCGGAGGCGAGAGTCTGCGCGCTGCGGCTAGCGCGGGCCGCGGTCGTGCCGGCGCCAGTGCACGTACTCGCCCACGATCACGATGCTCGCGAAGATGAGGCCGACGATCAGCATCGCGG
>DATLGG010000151.1:0-7203 GCA_035540615.1 Actinomycetota bacterium
CCAGACCGAGACCCCCTCGGCGCCGCAGGCGGACCTGACCGACACGCACGCGGCGCACTCGATCGGGTGCGCCCAGACCGCCACGCCCGTTCGGCGTCCGCCGTGGCTGAAGACGAAGGCTCGGTTCGGCCCCAACTACCGCGACCTCAAGGGGATCATGAACGGCCTCCAGCTCAACACCGTTTGCGAGGAGGCCGGCTGCCCGAACATCTACGAGTGCTGGGAGGACCGCGAGGCGACCTTCCTGATCCTCGGCAACGTCTGCACCCGCCGCTGCGGGTTCTGCGACGTGCAGACGGCGCCGACGAGCCCGCCCGCATCGCCGAGGCAGTCAAGGCGATGGGCCTCAACTTCGTCGTCCTCACCGGCGTCGCGCGCGACGACCTCCCCGACGGTGGCGCGAGCGTCTGGGCGGACTGCATCCGGGCGATCCGCAACGCGGTGCCCGGCTGCGGGATCGAGGTCCTGCCGCCGGACTTCAAGGCGCACCGCGAGCAGATCGCGACCGTCATCGAGGCCGAGCCCGACGTGTTCGCGCACAACCTCGAGACCGTCCGCCGCCTACACAAGCGGATCCGCCCCGGGTTCGACTACGACCGCACCCTCGAAGCGCTGCGGCTCGCGAAGGCGCTCCGGCCCGGCCAGGTCACGAAGTCCAACCTGATCCTCGGGATGGGCGAGCGCCCCGAGGAAGTGACGCAGGCGCTCCGCGACCTGCGTGAGGCGGACGTGGATCTGATGACGATCGGCCAGTACCTCCAGCCGACGAAGTTCCACCTCCCCGTCGACCGCTGGGTCACCCCCGAGGAGTTCGAGGAACACGCGCGGGCCGGCAAGGAGATGGGCTTCGCCTGGGTCGAGTCCGGTCCGCTCGTTCGATCGAGCTACCACGCCGGTGAGCAGCTCGCGCGAGCCCGCGCGGCTCAGGGCGCCTCGCGCAGCAACGCCACCAGGTAGCGCCGGAAACTCTCCTCGGTCTGCTCGCCCAACAGGCGGTACCGCATCTCCCCCGTCCGGTCGACGAGGACGGTCGCGGGCAGGTACGGGACCAAGAAGCGGTGCGCGATCCGGCCATCGCGGTCCTCGACGCTCGGGTAGCTGACGTCGAACTCGCGGAGGTACTCGAGAGCAGCGGCGCGGTCGTCCCCGAAGTTCACGCCGAGGAAGGCGACCTCCTCGTCGAACTCCTGCGAGAGGCGCTCGAGCGCGGGCTGCTCGAGGCGGCAGGGCCCGCACCACGAGGCCCAGAAGTTCACGAGCACGATTTTCCCGCGAAGCTCTTCGGTGCGGATGCGGCCCTCCCCGCGCATCGCCGGCTCGTCGAGGGCAGGCATCGGGCCGCTCGTCTCGACGGAGGGAGCGGTCGCCCCACGGCCGCCGCCGAGGGCGACCAGCGTGAGGACGATCGTCCCCGCGAGGGCGACGCCGATGACCGGGAGGGCTCTCTTCAGCATCTCGTTGAACGGTAGCAAGGAGCCGGCCTGTAAGCCGGATTCTGTCCCCCGAAGGGGGGCGGCCATCCATCTGGGAGCCGCGTTGCCGCGGCCCTCATGCGGCCTACCCGGGAGCTCGGGCGGGCCGCCCTCGAACGCTCCCTGCTTGGCCTTGCTCCGGGTGTGGTTTGCCGAGCCGCGACGGTCACCCGCCGCGCTGGTGAGCTCTTACCTCACCGTTTCACCCTTACCCCCGAGGGGGCGGTCTGCTCTCTGTGGCACTTTCCGCGGGTCACCCCGCCTGGGCGTTACCCAGCACCCTGCCCTGTGGAGTCCGGACTTTCCTCGGCCCTTTCGGACCGCGGCCGCCCGGCCGGCTCCTCCGGACCAGTATAGGGGCCGCCACCGCGGGCAGGACGCCGTCGTGCGGCGAGCCACGCATCGACGCCGTCGTTCGCCAGCCGGTCGGCATGGGCGTTCAGCGCGCGCGGGACGTGCGCGAGCGTCACCTTCTCGAACGAGCGGACCAGCTCGAGCGCCTCCGCGTGGAGGGGCCGGAGGTGCTCGGTGCGGACCTTGAACCTGCCCGCCAGCTGCTCGATCAACAGCCGGCTATCGGAGCGGAGCATGACGCGGGATGCACCGTGGCGGGCGGCCAGACGCAGCCCCTCGATCGCCGCGCGGTACTCGGCGACGTTGTTCGTCGTCTCACCGATCCCCTCCGCCAGCACGGCGATGACGTTGCCATCCCCGTCGGTCACGACCACCCCGATCCCCGCCGGCCCGGGGTTGCCGCGGGCGGCCCCGTCGGTGGCGACGATCAGTCGAGGACCAGGATCCGCCGGCAGTAGTCGCACCTCCGGACGCCCTCGGCCTTACGGACCTTCTCGAGCTCCAGCGGACTCAGCTTCTGGTGGCAGCCACCGCAGACGCCGTCCCGCAGCGCCGCGGCCCCCACCCCTCGCTTCTGCGCCCGGAGATCCTCGTAGAGCTCGAGCAGCTCCTCGTCGAACACCGGCGTCAGCGCCGAGCGCTCCTCCTCCCGCCGAGCGAGATCCTCCGTGACCTGCTCGAGCTCGGTCGCGGACGAAGCCTCCAGCTCCTCCTGACCGCGTCTGGCGGAGGCCAGATCCGCCTCCAGGCTCGGGAGGCGCTCCTCCAGCTCCTCGCGTCGCTCCATCTGCACGATGACTTCGTCCTCGACCCGCGCCGTGCGCTGCCGCAGGTTCGCGACCTCGTGCTGGATCGACCCGAGCTCCTTGGGATTGGCGACCGACCCGTCGTAGAGGCGCTTCTCCTCCGCCGCGATCTTCGCCTCGAACGAGCGGACCTCCGACTCGAGCCGCTCCTGCTCGCGCCGGACGCCGTCGAGCGCCATGCGGATCTCCCCGATCTCATCTTCGAGCGCGTCCGCCTTCTCGCGGGCGGCGCGCACCTCCTCCCCCGACTCGAGGACGGCGCGCCGTGCCCGCAGCCGGTCGATCGCCAGGTCGAGCGCCTGGAGCTCGAGGAGACGTTCCGTGCCCTTCACGGGGCGAACGGCTCCGTGCGCGTCTCGGACAGGAGGATCTCCGCGTCCGGCATCGCCCCGCGAAGACGCGCGGCGAGGCGTAGCACGAACGGCCACTCGGTCGCGTGGTGCCCGGCGTCGATGAGGACGAGGCCCGCCGCGATCGCGTCCAGCGCCTGGTGATGCTTCACGTCGCCGGTGACGAACGCATCGGCGTCCGCGGCAAGTGCGTCGGGGATCAGCGAGGTCCCCGACCCGCCGCAGACGGCGATCGTCGTGAGCGGGCGCGAGACGTCGCCCACGATCCGCGCGCCAGGGCCGAGCCGTTCGCGGCAGCGCTCGAGGAGGTCGCCGGCGCTGATCGCGTCCTCCGTGCGCGTGATCCGGCCGAGCCCGAGCTCCTCCCCGCCCTCGAGGGGGACGACGTCGTAGGCGACCTCCTCGTACGGATGGGCCTCGATCATCGCCGCCACGAGCGGTCCCACCAGGTGTCCGGGGACCACCATCTCGAGCCGATCTTCCTCGACCTGGTTCAGCGTCCCGCGCTCCCCGACGGCCGGGTCCGCCGCCGCCGAAGGAACGAACGTCCCGGTCCCGCGGACACGGAACGAGCAGGCGGAGTACTCGCCGATCCTTCCACCGCCCGCGGCCGCCATCGCATCGAGGACCTTCTCCGTGGCCTCGGGTGGCACGAACGTCGTCACCTTCACCCGGCGACCCGCCGTGGTCGGACGAAGCACCCCCTCGACCCGGAGGTCGAGCGCCTCCGCGAGAGCGTCGCTGACACCGGGGCGGGCGACGTCGGCGTTCGTGTGGCAGGCGGCGACGGCGACGCCGGAGCGGATGGCCTCCGCGACGGCCCCGGCAAGGGGGGCCGCGAGGTCCAGGCTCCGGAGCGGCTCGAAGACGAGCGGATGGTGCGTCACGAGGAGACCGCAGCCCCGCCCGGCGGCCTCGCGGATGACGTCGATCGTCGGGTCGAGCGCGACCAGGACCCGCTCCGCGGCCGCGTGCCGGTCGCCGAGCTGAAGGCCGACGTTATCCCACGGCTCCGCCCAGCTCGGAGGGAAGAGCCCGTCGATGACGGCGAGGCGGTCGGAGACGGAGGGAGCCGGAGCCATGGGTTCCGTAGCATATCGCCCGGCGACCGCCCGTTTGCCTCCACGCCGCCTGGATAGGATGAGCGCATGCGCCGCCGCCTCATCATCGCTCTCAGCGCCCTCTGCCTCGCCCTTCCGGCCTGCGGCCAGAACTCCCCGGGCGGGCCCACGGGTCCTGCGGAACCCGGAGCGCCGCAGCAGCCCCCCGGCGACCAGCCGGTCGGGCCGCCTGGCTATCCGGCCGACGACCCGGCCGCCTAGCTCTCCTTCGTGTTCAGCGCCGCCTCGATGCGCTGAAGCGAGGCCTGGATCTCGTCATCGCTGTCGCGTGACTCCGCGCTCCCCCGGTGCAGGAAGATCGCCGCGAGCACGACGAACGAGAACAGCTGGAGGAACTCCGACTGCCAGTTCTCGAGGGTGGCCTTGCTGAACTCCGCCAGGTACTCGCTCACGACCGCCGGCTCCTGATGCTGCTCCTGCTCGGCGACGTAGTCGCTCCACTGCGCGAAGGCGTGGCCGATCCAGCTCCCGAAGAACAGGATCATGAGCACGAGGCTCAGCCCGAAGTTCGCCCAGATCTTGCGGATGTTGCGCTTGCGCGCCTCGCTCCTGATCGTCCGGACCAGGACGTACACCAGGTAGACCGTGATGGCGGCCATCATCACGAGGCCCGCCACGAGCGTCAACGTCGACATCGCTCCCCTCTCAATCTCGGGTGCCGGGAGGGGCATTCCCCGGGGCGGTGGAATCAAACCGACCAACGGCTCGGTTTGCCGCTCAGGAGGCGGGGGTATCCGCAGACTGCCGGAGGGGAAGGAGATCGCATGCACCGTCCGCGGGTCGTGCTCCTGACCGCGCACCTGCCGTTCCCGCCGATCAGCGGGGGGCGCCGCCGCGAGTACGAGCTGATCCGACGTCTGGGCGACCGGGCTGACATCGACCTCTGCGCGATCTCGAAGACGCCGCAGGAAGATCGGGCGAACGCCCCGAGGCTCGAGCACTGGTGCCGCTCGGTCGCCGTCTTCCCGGCGCTCTCCCCTGACGCTCCCGGTCGTCGCACGGACCCGTGGGTGGTGCGGCGGCACCGGGCGCCCGGGGCCGCCGAGCACATTCGCACGCGGCTGGATGAGGCGGACCTCGTCCACCTCGAGGGGTTCTACCTCAGTCAGCACCTGCCGCTGGACCTTCCCGTCGCGGCACTCCTCGTCGAGCACAACGTCGAGTACCTCCTGTGGCGGCAGCGTGCCGCCGCCACCGCTCGCCGCGCCGAACGCGCCCGTCACCTGCTGGAGTACGCGCGCACGCTCGAGGCGGAGATCGCCGCCTGGAAACGGGCATCGATCGTCGGTGCGCTCACCCCCGAGGATCGCGAGGCGATGCTTCAGGCGGATCACGGCCTGGACGTGCGCCTGCTCCCGAACGGATCGGATCTGCGGGCGCCCGAACCGTCCGGCGAGGATCCGATCGTCCTGCCGAAGACGCCGCGGATCGCCTTCGTCGCGAACTTCGCCTACCAGCCGAACGTGGACGCGGCCCTCCACCTCGCGCGAGACATCCTGCCGCGTATCCGCAAGGCCGTTCCGGAGGTTGCCCTGATGCTGGTCGGAAACGGGCCGCCGGACGAGGTCCGTGCGCTCGCGGGGGATGGCATCGTCGTCACCGGGCGGGTCCCCTCGGTCGCCCCGTACCTCGCCGCCGCCGACGTCGTCGTCTGTCCGCTGCGGGTCGGCGGAGGCGCGAAGGTGAAGATCTCCGAGGCGATCGCAGAAGGGAAGGCCATCGTGACGACCAGCGTGGGAGCGCAGGGCCTGCCGGAGGAGGCCTCTCGCTGCATGCGGATCGAGGACCGGCCGGCGCCGCTTGCCCGCGCCGTCGTCGAGCTCCTGCGAGATCCGCCGGAGCGTCGGCGCCTCGAGCGAGCCGCATCCGAGCTGGCGGCGTCACTGCCGACGTGGGACGAGGCGGCGGACCGCGTGCTCGCCTGCTATCAGGAGCTCACGACCCGCCGCCTCCGCAGCGTCCGCGGCGCCGCGAGCTGAAGCCCGCGGCGCGAGCAACCCCGCAGCTGCGCTCTCCACAGCCCGGGTTGGGAATCGGCTCCCGCCGAGGTGAAAAGCGACTCGTCTCTCCATGGCGACACTCATGTAGAGTGCGTCCGCGACCGCTACCTCGTTCGGAGTGAAAGCCTTGCCAGCTTCCACGAAGTTGCTTACCGCGCTCATCGCGAGCCTTGCGCCCCTCCTTGTCTCGTGCGGGGACGACCAGAGGCCCTCCGCCTCTCTCGCGCAGCCCGATCCGGCCTCACCACGACCGACGCTCGCCGCGCCACCAGCGGGCGACTTCAGCGGGCCGGTCGCGGAGGGTCTTCGCGCCGAGGTCGACGTGAGCTACACCAAGGTCGTCCGATGCGGCGAGCTCGACTGCATCGTCCCGCTCGACGTGCTGGCACCTCCCGATGAAGCGGACCTCCCGACGATCGTCCTCATCGGTGGGGACGGCACGTTCGATCAGCGCCGCTACCTCGACGTACTCGCAGGCGAGGTTGCGCGTCGGGGTGCGGTCGTCTTCCTGTCCTCCTACCGAAGCGCGACCACGGTCAACGGCTTGACCGACTCCCTTCACGACGTTCGCTGCTCCGTCCGCTACGCCCGCTCGGTCACGGCTGAGCACGGCGGGGATCCGCAGACAGTGGTGCTGGTGGGCCACTCGTACGGCAGCAACCTCGCGCTGCAGACGGCTGTGACGCTCGACGCGGAGACCGATGGGTGTCTCGCCACCGGCGACGGGGTCCCCGAAGCGGTCGTCGGCCTCAGCGAATTCCACGTCGCGTCGATGGCCGATGTTCCCTCTCCGCCGCCCCCGGTGCTGCTTGGCGGTGGCTCCGACGATCCCTTGTCCGAGACCGGGCCGAAGACCGAAGAGCAGCTGCGCGAGGCCGGCTTCGAGGCGGAGTACCGCGAGTTCTCGGATACCGGCCATGAGGACCTCATCGACCCGAGGCTCACTCCCGGCGTTCTCGACCTCATCTTCGAAGCCGTGGCATCCGCCGAAGCGGGCTGAGTCCGCGCCGGTCCGGCTCCAGGGTGTGCGTGGGCGCTGCTGGTTTCGAACCAGCGACCTCCGCCTTGTAAGGGCGAACCAGGGGGGTTCGCCCTTACAA
>DATLGG010000152.1:0-2301 GCA_035540615.1 Actinomycetota bacterium
GGCGGGGCACAACGTGGACGCCTCGGCGACCTGCGGCGGCGGTCGCTTCGTCTCGACCGGCGGGGCGGGGACGGCGTTCGAGTTCGACGTGAAGTCGCCGGACGAGGGGTTCTGGAACTCCGGCGTGACCGTCACGCTCACCGGACCGAACGCAGCGAGCGTCGGGGCCAACTCCGCCAACGCGATGCAGCTCCAGTACAACGACGAGGGACAGTGGCAGACGATCGCCTACCACTTCCGGCAGGGTTGCTCGCCGGTCGGGTGCTCCAACAACCCGGGCGGGGCGGGCGCTGACGTCTACGTGCCGGCCGGTCAGGTCGTGACCGCGAACGAGCCGAAGCCCGGCACCTACCGCGTCTTCTTCTCGAACTCGGCCTCGCTGCCGGGGCGGATCAAGGTGGACTTCCACACCGCCCCCGCAGAGCCGGTGCCGCTGCAGGAGAAGATCGACGCCTCGTCGATGGACTTCTTCGACGACCTCAACCGCTACATCCCCGACGGGTCCGACACCGAGCCGATCCAGGTGGCGGACGTGATCGCCAGGCCGGAGCGCCTCGCGAGCTTCGACTCGATCGTGGTGGTCAACAAGCTCGGGTCGCGGGCCTACGTCACCTCCGACCTGGGCCTCTCCGCCGCCGAGGCGAACGCGTACTTCGCCGGACTGAAGCGGTTCGCTCAGGAAGGCGGGAACCTCGTCCTGACGGACGCGGCTCTCCAGGCTCTGCCCGAGCTGGGGATCGTTCCCGCCTCGACGGTCGCGATGCTCACCGACGCGACGACGCAGTCCGGGAACTACGCCTTCGAGATCGCGAGCGGCAACGTGACCTACCGCAACCCGTCGCGGTACCCGCTCACCGCAGGCGTCAACAAGCCGGGTGCGGCGGAGCAGGAACTCGGTCGTCGGCAGGCGGTCGAGCCCGTGCCGCTCGGCTACACGCCCGAAACCGGGCTCGACGGCACGCCGCGGATCCCGTTCTGGCGGGTCGAGCGGACGGCGTGGCAGAACGCCTGCGGCCAGCCGGACTGCGCGGCGGCCGTGACGCACTCGCGCGGGACGAACGTGAACCTCGGCGAGGCGCGGCTCGGCGCCGGACGTGTGCGGATCGCCGGCATCATGTTCCCCGACCCGGTCTTCGAGCCGCAGCCGCTCGTGAACGACCACCGGTTCGGTCTGGCGTCCTACGCCCTGACCTACACCGGCTGGCAGGTGTTCGAGAACCTGATCGACTACCGCCGTCCGTAGCGGCCGAGATCGCAGGCGAAGGGCCGGCCTTCGGGCCGGCCTTTCGCGCGTGCCAGGGGCGGTGGAACCGCCACCGCGAGACGTAGGCGCCGGGGAGAGCGGGGCGAACACCTTCGGTGAGGAACCCATCCCACGAAGGGAGCTCCCGATGAAGATCCGCTCTGCGATCCTGACGGCGGCGGTGGCGCTCGCCGGATTGCCCCTCGCCGGCTCCGGCAGCTCGGCGCTGGCGGTCCCGAACCCCGTGGCCACCGACGAAGCGACGTACCAGGCGTTCGGCCGGGTCTTCCCGGACCCGCACGGGTGCCTCGCCCACAACGTTCCGGACCAGGACGGGAACGGTGTCAAGGACACCCCCAAGGGCGTCTCGCCCTGGGCGAAGGGTCGCGTCTGCGCGGACCAGTTCCTCCAGTACGAGGAGGTGATCGAGGGAGCGAAGTTCCTCGCGCGCCGCCTTCCGGAGTTCGTCAGCGTGATCCGTCTCGACCAGGCCTACGACAACCCGAACTTCATGTCGGCCGGCATCGCGCGCAACGTCGTGACCGAGGACGGCAAGGTCAAGACGCTCGGGCGGGACCGCCGTCCCCTCTACATGTTCAAGGTGACCGACCGCACCTCCCCGATCGCCGAGAAGGACCGGGAGCACTTCGTCTACTCGTTGTCGATCCACGGGATCGAGCGTGCGGGCGTCGAGGGCGGCGTTCGCGCGATGGAGGATCTGGCGACCTGGGCGGCGTGCGAGCGTGAGAAGTACGCGAGCCCCGAGGCGCCGGCGCTCCCGCTCCCGGCGTGTGGGATCGAAGGCCCGTACCCGAAGAGGATCGTCGAGACCCCCACGAACGCCGCCGTGCCGACGGCGGGTGACGCGCTGAGGGGCTCGGTCGTCTACTTCGTCCTCGCGAACCCCGACGGCTGGGCGCGCGGTCAGGTCGCCCCGGTCGAGGTCGAGGACGGGTCACCGAACACGAACTACACGCCCGGCTTCTTCTTCCAGCGCTACAACGGCAACGGCGTGGACCTGAACCGGGACTGGCCCACCGAGGGCTACAGCTTCAAGC
>DATLGG010000153.1:0-3517 GCA_035540615.1 Actinomycetota bacterium
CTGCGGAAGGCGAGCGCCAGCAGGAACGCCGTCATCGCGAACCCGATCACGATCGCGGTGAGCGCGAACGCCTGCGGAAGGGGATCGGCAGAGAGGCCCGGTTCCCCGGCGATCGGCACGCCACGCCGCCCGACCCCGCCCGAGACGACCAGCAGGACGTTCGCGGCATGCCCGAGCAGGACGAAGCCGAGCGTGACGCGCACGATCCCGCGCTGCAGGAGCAGGTAGACGCCTCCCGCCGCCAGGAGCCCGACGATCACCGCCCCCGTCATCGCTCCTCCCCCAGGTACCGAACGATCGCGAGCACGACGCCGAGCACCACGAAGAAGACGCCGAGGTCGAAGACGAGCGCCGCCGCCACCTTGAGCTCCCCGACGACCGGCGCCTCGACGCGCCAGATCGCCCCCCGGAGGAACTCGGCTCCCGCGACGAGCCCCGCGACGCCGTAGCCGACGGCGAGCAGGAGCCCGACCCCGAGCAGGGAGGAGAAGGGGATCGGCACGAGCCGCCGAACCCCCGCCGGGCCGTGCGCGAGGTAGCGCAGGACGATGGCCGCTCCGCCCGCGAGCGCCGCGATGAAGCCCCCGCCCGGCGCGTCGTGACCGCGGACGAGGAGGTAGACGGCGAGGACGCCGATCAGGGGGACGAGGAGCCGGGCGGCGGTCCGCAGGATCAGGGTGCTCATCGCTCACCCGTCCGTCGGACGAGCAGGAACACCCCGAGCGCCGCCACCGCGAGCACCGTGATCTCCCCCAGGGTGTCGAGCGCCCGGAAGTCGACGAGGATCGTGTTGACGACGTTCTTCCCGCCGGCCTCGGATGCGGCCGCCTCCAGGAAGTACGCGCCCGGCTCCGACAGCTGCCGCCGGCCCGTCAGCAGGAAGGTGCCCCACGCGGCGAGGCCGCCGACGACGACCGCCGCCCCGGCGCCGGCCGCCATCCGGCGGCCGCTGGACCTCGCGAACCCCTTCGGGAGTCCGCGGAAGACGAGCACGACGAGGACCACGGTGAGGGTCTCGACGAGGAGCTGCGTGATCGCCAGGTCCGGCGCTCCGAGCAGGACCCACAGCACCGAGACGAGGAAGCCCACGGTCCCGAGCACAGCCACGGCCGCGAGGCGGTTCCGTGCCCACGCGAGCGCGAGCACCGAGAGCGCGAGGGCGCCCGCCAGCCATCGGTCCGGGGGCGGGAAGGGAGGCGGTGGCCCGTCCGCCGACCCGCCGAGGAGCCTCCACGTCGCGACGCCCGCCACCGCGGCGGTCGCGAGCACCCAGGGGAGGTGGCGCACCGGGGTCGCCGCCAGGAACGGGCGCCCCGCGATCTTGCCCGTCCCCACGACCGCGCGGTGGGATCGATCGAAGGCGCGCTCGCCGGCGGCCGGAGCCCGCAGGCGGGCCAGGACGTGCTCCACCGGCCGGCGGACGGCGAACAGCAGGACGCCCGCGCCGATCGCCACGCCCGAGAGCGCAAGCCCGGGCGTGAGGCCGTGCCACAACGCGAGGTGCGTCTCGCCCTCCATCCCGAGGGCCGCCGCAGCGGCCGGTCCCACGAGGGGGTCCAGCCGCCAGACGACGAGCCCGAGCAGCAGCCCGAGGGCCGCCGGCAGCGCCGCGGGTGCGAGGAACCCGGCGGGTGGGTCGTAGAGCCGCTGGGTCGCGGTCCCCGCGAAGGCGCCGTCGAAGATCCGCGCGCCGTACGCGAACGTCATGACAGAGGCGAGGACGGCGAGGGTGACCGCGACGAGTGCGAGGCCATCCGGAAGGCCGCCGAGGAACCCGGCGAGGCTCTCCTCCTTGCTCACGAACCCCAGCAGGGGCGGGATGCCGGCCATCGAGAGCGCCGCGATCCCGGTGACCGCCGCGGTTCGCGGCATCAGTCGCCGCAGCCCCGAGAGCCGACGCAGGTCCCGGCTCCCGGCCTCGTGCTCGATGATGCCGACCACCATGAACAGGGACGCCTTGTAGAGCCCGTGCGCGAGCAGGTGCAGGCACGCGGCCGCCATCGCGGCGAACGTGCCGACGCCGACGAGGGCCGTCAGCAGGCCGAGCTGGCTGACGGTCGAGTACGCGAGGAGCGCCTTGAGGTCGTGCTGCTTCAGCGCGAGGACCGCCCCGACCACCGCGGTCGTCAGGCCGACGAGCACCAGCGTCGTCGTCCACGTCGGGTCACCGGCGAAGACCGCGGAGAACCGCGCGAGGACGTAGATCCCGGCCTTGACCATCGTCGCCGCGTGCAGGTAGGTGCTGACCGGCGTCGGTGCCACCATCGCCCCCGGGAGCCAGAAGTGGAACGGCACCTGCGCCGACTTCGTGAAGGCCGCAGCGAACAGCAGCAGCATGATCGCGGGGGCGAAGGCGTGATCGCGGATGGCCCCCGGGCGCTCGAGTATCCCGTGCAGGTCGAAGCTTCCGGCGGCGATCCCGGCGAGGACCAGCGCGGCGAACAGCGCAAGACCGCCGAGGGAGGTGAGGAGGAACGCGCGCGTCGCCGACCGGCTCGCCTCGGGCCCGCCGTCACCACCGATCAGGAAGAACGACGTGATGCTCGTCATCTCCCAGAAGACGAACAGCAGGAACAGGTCGTCCGCCGTGACGAGCCCGAGCATCGACGCGGCGAACAGCGTGAACAGCCCGTAGAACCGACCGTGCCGTCCCTCACGCTTCAGGTACCGCGCGGAGTAGGCGGCGACGAGCGCGCCGACGCCGAGGACGAGCAACCCGAACAGGAGCGAGAGCCCGTCGAGGCGGAACGCGAGGCGGATCCCGAGGCCCGGGACCCACGGGACGGCCGCCGCGAGCTCGGCTCCATCGGCCACGCGCGGCGCCGCCGTGAGGAGCGCACCGGTTCCGGCCGCGTAGGCCACCGCGATCGCGTAGCCGGCGCTGCGGCCCCACCATCGCGCGGCGAGTGGCGCGACCGCGGCGACGACGAGCATGGCCGCGGGGAGGATCAGCGGGAGGGTTGCCATCCCGTCTTTACCTACACGGTTATGCGGGCGTTCGCACCTTTCAGCCGCGCTCGGCGAGCAGCGGCCTCGCGAGGTAGACCGCGGCCACGACGAGGTAGAAGAGGCCGAGCAGCGCCACGCCCGGCCGGAAGTCCAGCGGGAGCAGCGCCGCGGCGAACGCGCCGCCCACCCACGCGAGCTGGAACGAGATCTCGTAGCGGACGAAGACCCGCCCGTGCGCCTCGCCCGGGGCGTGCCGCTGCATCAGGCTCGCGAACGCGAGCTGGCCGAAGCGGGTCGCGAGCCCGGCCATCCCCGTGAACAGCGCCATCGTCGGGAGCGAGAACGTCGTGAAGGCGAGCAGGGCCGCTCCCCCGGCCCCCGCCAGCGCGACGAGCACGATCAGCTCCTCGCGGATCCCGCGCGGCAGGCGCGGCGCGAGGATGTCCCCGAGGTAGACCCCGGCGACCCCGGCGATCATGAGGACCCCGATCCAGCCGGCCGGGTTGTCGGCCCGCCGGAGCGCGAACGCCACCAGGAACAGCAGGAACCCGTGGGCCCCCCGCAGCCC
>DATLGG010000154.1:0-3293 GCA_035540615.1 Actinomycetota bacterium
GACGCGCTCGATGACCTGGGCGCGCTTCGCGTCGTCGGACACCGAGACCTCCACGCGCTCTTCGGTCAGCTCGCCCGGCGCCTCCTCGGCGACGAACGAGTTCGGCTTGACGAGGACGATCTGCGGTGAGCCCTTCACGCGGCACCTGGTGTTCACGGCGCCACCGAAGACGGCCATCGTGCAGACGAGACGGTCACCCTCGGTCTCGATGCCGACGACGTCGGCGAGGACGCCCGCCCCGAGCTTCGCGCCGAGCGCCGCCGCGACGTCCTTCGCCGACGGCACGCTCGGCAGGAGGATCGCCGCCGGCTGCCGCTCCTCAACGAGCTTCGCCAGCACGTCGACCGCGGGCTGGACGAGGTACGACTCGAGATCGTCGGACTCCGCGACGTAGACCTTGCCCGCGCCGTACGCGCCGAGGCGCTCCTTCACCGCGTCGTAGCCGGTGCCGAGGAAGACCGCGGCCGTCTCGTGTCCGAGCGCCGGGGCCAGGGTCCGTGCAGCCGTCAGCGCCTGGAGCGAGGGCTTCGTGACCTCACCGTTGCCGTGCTCGACGATCGTCCAGATCTCAGCCA
The DNA here is from genome assembly GCA_035540615.1 of Actinomycetota bacterium. Lineage (GTDB taxonomy): Bacteria > Actinomycetota > UBA4738 > UBA4738 > CALAEC01 > DATLGG01. Next base: position 576 of record DATLGG010000154.1, read on the forward strand.
TCACACGAACCTGTTCCGCTGGAGGAAGTCGGCCAGCTTCACGTGGCCGTCCCCTTCATCCTTCACGAGCTCGCCCTGCTCCTTCGGCGGGCGCGGCGTCGCCTCGATCACCTCGGTCTTCGACCCGTCGAGCCCGACCATCTCCGGGTCCACCCCGAGGTCGTCGCCCGAGAGGACCTGGACCTCCTTCTGCTTCGCCCCCATGATCCCCTTGAGGGTCGCGTACCGCGGCTCGTTGATCCCCTTCACGACCGAGACGATCGCGGGCAGGTCCGTCCGGACGACCGCGTAGCCGCCCTCCTCCTCGCGGTGGACGGTCACGGAACCGTCGGCGACCTCGAGCTTCTTCGCATCGGTGAGCGCGGTCATGCCCATGAGCTGAGCGAGGGCCTGGGGGACGAGCGAGGTCCGGGCGTCGGTGGACTCCGAACCGAGGAGGCAGAGGTCGAAGTCGACCTGCGCGAGCGCGAGCGCGAGGACGTAGGCCGTGGCCATCGCGTCGGACCCGTGGAGGCGGTCGTCGGTGACGAGCATGCCCTTGTCGGCGCCGAGCGCGAGCGCCTTGCGGACCGCGTTCTTGTCGGCGCCCTCGGGGCCCATCGTGAGGATCGTGACCTCGCCGCCGCCCGACCCGTCGCGGAGCTTCAGAGCCTCCTCGACGGCGTACTCGTCGACCGGGTTCATGATCGACTCGACCGAATCACGGTCGAGCGTGAAGTCGTTCGGGTCGAGCTTCTTCTCGGCGGCCGTGTCGGGCACGCGCTTCACACAGACGACGATGTTCACAGGCTCGGTCTCCTCGGAAGGCCGGGCCAGACGCCCGGCGCGCTGGATTCTAGCGGACCCGCGGGCGGAGGGACCACCCATCCCCCGGGTTGTGCAGTTGCACGAAGGAGGAGCGTCCCGGGGCGGCGAATCCATCGGCATGCGCTCGCGGATCGCAACGGTGCTCGCCCTGCTCTGCCTGCTCCCCGCGGGCCGGGCCGCCGTCGCCCAGGAGGCGGAAGACCCCTGGGAGCGCTTCCTGCAAGACCGTCCGGCGTTCTTCGAGGCGCTCGCGCCGCCGTTCGTCGAGTGCTTCAAGCGTCGCGATTCGGCGATCGACCCGCTGAGCCCGATCTTCCACGGCTGCCTCGACTGGCACTCGGCGGCGCACGCTGCCTACTCGCACCACGTCGTCTACCACCGCACCGGCGACGGGACCTTCCTCACGCTCGCCGAAGATCAGATCGCGCCGGGAGGCGTCTCGCTGATCCCCGCGGAGTTCCAGTACCAGCGGGCGAAGGGCCTCGACCTGCCGCTCACCGAGAACCCGTACGGGTTCGGGTGGTTCCTCCAGCTCGTGCGCGAGCGGGAGATCTCCACGGGGAAGAAGGACTTCCGCGAGATGGCCGACCACGCCGCCGCGCAGATGGTCAACTGGTTCCGGGCGCGAGCGATCCTCGGGGACGCCAATGGCTTCATCCAGAACGAGGCCCACTCGAACTACAGCTGGTCCCTGATCAACCTCGACGTGTGGGCCCGTCACACCGGCGACCCGCTGCTCCGCGCGGCGGTCCGTGACGCGACGGCGCCGCTGTTCAACCCGTCGCTCGACACGAGCTGCCCGGTTTCCCGGGACCGCCAGACGAACCGCACCGGGTTCCAGCCGGCCTGCCTGATGCGCCTCGTGGCCGTGGGCCACGTCTGGGGCGAGCAGGCGCGGGACTGGGTGATGGCGCGGCTCCCGGAGGAAGGGGGGCTGAACATCCCCCGCGTGACGACACCAGCGAACTGCCACGCCGGCGGCCTGAACTTCTCGCGGGCGTTCGCGCTCTACCAGCTCTACCGGATCACCGGCGAGACCGCGTACCGCGACAACTACGCCGACCTGGTTCGGTACCACGTCGGCAGGCCGGACCTCTACATCGATCCCAGCTACGCCGGCAACCCCGGCTACCTCTGCTACTCGCACTGGGTGGCGCAGTTCGGTGTCCGAGCGATCTCGCTGTCGTACGAGGAGGCCCCGGGAACACCTCCCGAGATCCTCCCCGCGGGGCAGACCTCGGTCTCGATCACCGGGGCGCAGCGCGACGGCGACCTGCTGCGGGTGAACGGCGCGGCCGCGTTCGCGCACCAGCCGTTCGTCACGCTCGGCACCGACCCCAGCGGGGACACGCAGGTCCCCGGGGCGGCGGGCCAAGACCTCACATCCGCCTCCGCCTCGACGACGCTCGACGGCAGGCTCCGGCTCCGGTTCGGTGTCGCGTCGCTCCCGAGCGTGACGAACCGCGGACCGCGGACCAGCTACTCGTGGGCCTTCTGCGCGGACGCCTCCTGCTACGAGATCGACGCCTGGTCGACCGGCGGCAGCGACGTCGAGCCCGAGGTGGAGGTCTGGCGCTGCGCGACCCCGGCCTGCACGCCCGCCGGGCAGACGCTGACGACGATCGACGCGACGGCGGACTTCAACGGGGCCGGCCGCAGCGTGACCGTACACGTGCTCCTCGACGATCTCGGCATCGCTCCGGGAGCCTCGATCACGCCCGCCTCGCCCGCCGGCTCCCCCGTCTTCACGTCGATGGGGACCCGGCACGGCCCCGGGGACTCCCTCTCGTACTCCGCCGCGTACGAGGCCGCCGACCGGCTGGTCTCGCTCGCGGTCGGGCCGCCGGGTCAGGATCCCGCGGTGGTCGAGTACGTCGCGCCGGCCGAGATCGACGGGGCGGGGGGCTACAC